>NZ_JBEXCV010000078.1:0-39760 GCF_040605455.1 Embleya sp. NPDC005575
GACGCCACCGGCGAGCTGGCGCTGCGCGCGGCCGGTCGACTGCGGGCGGCGGGGGTGCCCACGCGGGTGCTGCCGGCCCTGCGACATATCCGGCGTGTGCGGGATCAATCCGGTCTTTCCGCGCATGAACGGAGGATGAACGTCCGTCGGTCAATGATCGTTTCGGACAGGTTGGCGCCCTTGTTTACGGGCATTAGTGTGGTGATCGTCGTCGATGATGTTTGCACCACCGGCGTAACTCTCGCGGAGGCGACCCGTGCGGTCCGAGCCGTGGGAGGGCGAGTCGAGGCGGCGGCCGTAGTGGCCGCGACCGCCCGGCGGCGCGGGATGGAGCAGGGCCATCGGCGGCTTGGTCGGCCGGATGGGTGCCCACCCCTCCGGCATGGCGCAATGGATGGAGTTCTGCGTGGACATTGTCGTCAAGGGCCGCAAGACCGAGGTACCCGAGCGTTTTCGCAGGCACTGTGTCGAGAAGCTGGAGAAGATCCGCAAGCTCGACGACAAGGTGATCAGCGTTGACGTGGAGGTCTCCAAGGAGCGGAACCCGCGGCTGGCGGAGCGTTCGGACCGGGTGGAGATCACGTTGAACACGCGTGGTCCCGTCATCCGGGGCGAAGCCGCCGCGTCCGACCCATACGCCGCACTCGACATGGCGTGCGCGAGACTCGAAGCGCAGTTGCGCAAGGCCGCCGACCGGCGGCGCGTGCACCATGGTCACCGCTCCCCCGTATCGGTGGGCGCGGCCACTGCGGAGATCAATCACGCCGATCGGCTCAATGGGGCCGTGGTGGCGTCCGCGGAAGACATCGAGGCTGTGAAGAACGGCGAATTGAGGCCCCAGCCGCACATGGCGGGCCCGATCGAGGTAGACGGCGAAGGCCCCCTCGTGGTTCGCGAGAAGGTACACGCCGGGCGCCCGATGGCGCTCGACCAGGCGCTGTACGAGATGGAGTTGGTAGGCCACGACTTCTATCTGTTCATCGATTCGAGCACCAAGTGGCCGAGCGTGGTGTACCGCCGGCACGGCTACGACTACGGTGTGATCCACCTCAAGCCCGAGGACCGCGAGGACGGCGGACCGCAATAGCAGCGGTCGGGCCGTCCCACCGCGCCCTCAGGCGGTCTTCCGACGCCGAAACCCTTCGGGGTTTCGGCGTCGGTTGCGTGCTCGACCCTGGCGTTCCCTGGCGAAAGTTCCGCTTCGCAAGTACGTTCCGCACATAACACCCATCAGGGCCTGGCGTCGGGGCGATCACGTGGGATCATGTCCTGGACACGGATCGTGCCGACCCAGGGGGGAAACACGGTGGGTGAACAATCTGTTCCGACCCGCGTGGACCACGGCTCAGCGGGCGAACCGATTCGCGTGCTGGTGGTCGACGACCACGATCTGTTTCGCCGGGGTCTGGACATCGTGCTCGCGCCCGAACCGGACATCACGGTGGTGGGCGAGGCGGGGGACGGCGCCGAGGCGCTGGAAGCCGCTCAGGATCTATTGCCCGACATCATCCTGATGGACGTCCGGATGCCCAGACGCGGCGGCATCGAGGCGTGCACGGCGATCAAGGAAGTCGCGCCCAGCACGCAGATCATCATGCTGACGATGAGTGAGGAAGAGGCCGACCTCTACGACGCGATCAAGGCCGGCGCGACCGGCTACCTGCTGAAGGAGATCTCGCACGGCGAGGTGGCCTCGGCGATTCGCGCGGTGGCCGACGGGCAGTCGCAGATCAGCCCGTCGATGGCGGTCAAGCTGCTGACCGAGTTCAAGTCGATGAGCCGGCGCGACGACGAACGCCGTCTGGTGCCGGCACCGCGGCTGACCGATCGCGAGATCGAGGTACTGCGCCTGGTGGCCACCGGACGTAACAATCGTGACATCGCCAAGCAGTTGTTCATCAGCGAGAACACGGTCAAGAACCACGTGCGCAACATCCTGGAGAAGCTCCAACTGCACTCGCGCATGGAGGCCGTGGTCTACGCGATGCGGGAGAAGATCCTGGAGATCGGCGACTGACCCGGTGGACGCCGGACGGGCGACGATGTGCCCGGCCGGCGCCCGCGCGGGCCGGCGGTCAGCTCGCGAGCAGGGCGCACAGCGGTTCGCGGGTGCGCTGGTGGTCGATCTGCTCGATCCGTACGTCCTCGCAGCCCACCCAGCGTGCGGCCTCGCGCAGCGCCTGGGCCGCCGCCGCCAGCGTGCGCTCGGCGACCCTGGCGCCGGCCTCGAAGGACAACCGTCGGGCCACCAGCGTGCGTCCCTCGCGCGCCGGGTCCACCCGGCCGACCAGCCGCCCGCCCGCGAGCAGCGGCATCACGAAGTAGCCGTGTACCCGCTTGGCGGCCGGCACGTACGCCTCCAGGCGATGCTCGAAGCCGCCGAACACCCGGGCGGTGCGCGGTCGGTCCCACACCAGCGCGTCGAACGGGGACAGCAGCGTGGCGCGGTGGCGACCGCGCGGGGGAGCGGCCAACGCGTCGGGGTCGGCCCAGGTGCCCTCGCGCGCGGCCCGCTCGCCCCAGCCCGCGACGGTGACCGGGACCAGGCCGCTGTCCGGCAGCGCGGCGTCGACCTGGGCCCGGGTCAGCCGGTACTGGTCCATCAGGTCGGCCCGGGTGGCCACGCCCAGTTGGCGGCCGGCCAGGGCGACCAGGCGGCGCACGCACTCGGCGTCGTCGGGCTCCTCGGCGAGCAGGGCCGGCGGGATCACCCGTTCCGGCAGGTCGTACACCCGCTTCCAGCTCTCGCGGCGCACGCAGACCACGTCACCGAAGGCGAGCGCGCGCTCGGCTGCGATCTTGGTCTCGCTCCAGTCCCACCACTCGCCCTTGTTCTTGGCCCCGCCCAGGCCGGTGGCGGTCAGCGGACCCTCCGCGCGCAGCCGCTCCAGGATGTTCCGGTAGGCGTCCTCGGTCACCTGGTGACCCCACAGGTGACCGCGCCCGCGGTAGTGCCTACGGCGGAAGGCGAAGTCCGGCCAGGTGGACATCGGCAGCACACAGGCCGCGTGCGACCAGTACTCGAACGCGGTCTCGCCGCTCCAGTAGGCGGCCTCCACGGCCGGTCGGCCGACCGGGCCCAGGCGGGCGTACGGCACCAGTTCGTGCGAGCGGGCCAGGGTCGAGATGGTGTCGAGCTGGACCGCGCCGAGCGAGTGCAGCACGCCGAGGACGCCCGCGCGGCGGTCGGGGACGCCCAGCAGGCCCTGAGCGGCCAGCACGATCCGGCGGGCCTCGTCGGCGGTCAGCTCGGTGCTCGGCGCGATGGTCGGCGAAGTGGTCATGGCCGCCACTTTAGAACGTGTGTTCGCATCAGGTGTCCGTGGCGAGCCGGGCATGCAGATGTACGTCGGTGAAAGGCTCTGCGGCGCCGATGACGCAGTCCCGGAGTACTCCTTCGAGTGCATATCCGGCCGCGTTCGCGACCGCGCACGAGGCGGCGTTGCCCACCGCGTGCCGCAGTTCCACCCGATGCAGGTCCAGTGCGCCGAACGCCCACCGGCTCACCGCGCCCACCCCGTGCCGGGCCACGCCGCGGCCGCGCGCGCTCTTCAGCGTCCAGTAGCCGATCTCGCCCGTGCGCCATTGCGGGACGATGTTCTTGAGCGCCACATGGCCGTGGACCTCGCCCGTCACCGCGTCCATCACCGCGAAGGAGGCGCTCTCCCCGCTCGCCCACCGCTCCCCGCGGGCGGCCAGCCACGCGTGCGGATCACCGTCCGTCGGCAGCGCCATCCAGCGAGTGATCCCGGGATCGGCGAGCGCTTCGCCGACCACCTCGACGTCGTGTTCGTTCCAGGGCCGGAGCTGAAAGCGCCCCGCCGCGATCTCCACAGGTTCCATGCCGGTTACTGTGCCGGCCCGCGAGGCTCGATCCCGGCTTGCCTCCTCGCATACGATGGCCGTATCGGCGGGACGGGCCCCGCCGTGCCGTCACGTCCGAAAGGCGGGCGGGCGCCGTCGGGCAAGGAGCTCATCCAGCGTGTCTATCTTCGACAAGGTCCTGCGCGCCGGCGAGGGCAAAATCCTGCGCAAGCTCAACCGCATCGCAGATCAGATCGAGTCGATCGAAGATGACTTCAAGGACCTCTCCGATGCCGAGCTTCGGGCGCTGACGGACGAGTACAAGCAGCGCTACGTCGACGGGGAGACCCTCGACGACCTGCTTCCGGAAGCCTTCGCCACGGTTCGTGAGGCCGCGCGCCGCACCCTGGGCCAGCGGCACTACAAGGTGCAGCTGATGGGTGGCGCCGCACTGCACCTGGGCAACATCGCCGAGATGCGCACCGGCGAGGGCAAGACCCTCGTCTCCACGCTGCCCGCCTACCTGAACGCGATCGCCGGCGAAGGCGTGCACGTGGTCACGGTCAACGACTACCTCGCCGAGCGCGACTCGGAGTGGATGGGACGCGTCCACCGCTTCCTGGGTCTGACCGTCGGCTGCATCCTGGCGAACATGCCGCCGCACGAGCGCCGCAAGGCGTACGGGTACGACATCACGTACGGCACCAACAACGAGTTCGGCTTCGACTACCTGCGCGACAACATGGCGTGGTCCTCGGACGAGCTGGTGCAGCGCGGCCACTTCTTCGCCGTGGTCGACGAGGTCGACTCGATCCTGGTCGACGAGGCCCGCACGCCGCTGATCATCTCCGGCCCGGCCGACCAGGCCACGAAGTGGTACGCCGACTTCGCCAAGATGGTCAAGCGACTCAAGCGCGGCGAGGCCGCCAACCCGCTCAAGGGCATCGAGGAGACCGGCGACTACGACGTCGACGAGAAGAAGCGCACCGTCGCGATCCACGAATCCGGCGTCGGCCGGGTCGAGGACTACCTCGGCATCGACAACCTCTACGAGGCGGTCAACACCCCGCTGGTCGGCTACCTGAACAACGCCATCAAGGCGAAGGAGCTGTACAAGCGGGACAAGGAGTACGTGGTCGTGGACGGCGAGGTGCTCATCGTCGACGAGCACACCGGCCGCATCCTCGCCGGTCGCCGCTACAACGAGGGCATGCACCAGGCGATCGAGGCCAAGGAGGGGGTGGACATCAAGGACGAGAACCAGACCCTGGCCACCGTCACCCTCCAGAACTTCTTCCGCCTGTACAAGAAGCTCGGCGGCATGACCGGTACGGCGATGACCGAGGCCGCCGAGTTCCACCAGATCTACAAGCTCGGCGTGGTGCCCATCCCCACCCACCGCTCGGTGCAGCGCGTGGACCAGTCCGACCTCGTGTACAAGACCGAGGAGGCCAAGTTCAACGCGGTCGTCGACGACATCACGCAAAAGCACGAGAAGGGCCAGCCGGTCCTGGTGGGCACCACGAGCGTGGAGAAGTCCGAGTACCTCTCCGCCCAGCTGCGCAAGCGCGGCGTGCCGCACGAGGTGCTCAACGCCAAGCACCACGAGCGCGAGGCGCAGATCGTCGCGCAGGCAGGCCGCAAGGGCGCGGTCACGGTGGCCACCAACATGGCCGGCCGAGGCACCGACATCATGCTCGGCGGCAACCCGGATCACCTCGCCGCGGCCGAGCTCGCCCAGCGCGGGCTCACCCCGACCGAGACGCCGGAGGAGTACGAGGTCGCCTGGCCGGACGCGCTGGAGAAGGCCAAGAAGGCGGTCAAGGCCGAGCACGAGGAGGTCTCCGACCTCGGCGGCCTGTACGTGCTCGGCACCGAGCGGCACGAGTCCCGCCGGATCGACAACCAGCTGCGCGGTCGTTCCGGCCGCCAGGGCGACCCGGGCGAGTCGCGCTTCTACCTCTCGCTCGGCGACGACCTGATGCGCCTGTTCAAGGCCAACATCGTCGAGCGCGTGCTGACCCTGGCCAACGTGCCCGAGGACCAGCCGATCGAGTCGAAGATGGTCTCCAACGCGATCAAGTCCGCGCAGACCCAGGTCGAGCAGCAGAACTTCGAGATCCGCAAGAACGTGCTCAAGTACGACGAGGTGCTGAACCGCCAGCGCGAGGTGATCTACGGCGAGCGCCGCCGCGTGCTCGCGGGCGAGAACCTGCAGGAGCAGATCGGCCACTTCATCGACGACACCGTCGAGGCGTACGTGCACGGCGCGACCGAGGGTTTCGCCGAGGAGTGGGACCTGGAGAAGCTGTGGGCCAACCTCAAGCGCCTCTACCCGGTCAGCGTCACGATCGAGGAGGCCGAGGAGGAGTTCGGCGACCGCTCCGAGCTGGACACCGAGCAGCTCGTCGAACTGCTGCGGGCGGACGCCCAGGCCGCCTACGCGCTGCGTGAGGAGAAGCTCGGCGAGGAGGTCATGCGCGAGCTGGAGCGCCGGGTCATCCTGTCGGTGCTCGACCGTCGCTGGCGTGAGCACCTCTACGAGATGGACTACCTCCAGGAGGGCATCGGCCTGCGGGCGATGGCGCAGCGCGACCCGCTGGTGGAGTACCAGCGCGAGGGCTTCGACATGTTCAACGCCATGATGGAGGGCATCAAGGAGGAGTCGGTCGGCTACCTCTTCAACGTCGAGGTCGAGATCGAGCAGGTGCCCGAGGCGCCGAGCATCTCGATCGACAAGGCCGCGCCGCTGCCGGAGATCCACGCGAAGGGCCTGGACGCGCCCCAGCGGCCGGCGCACCTGCAGTACAGCGCGCCGACGATCGACGGCGAGGGCGGCGTGATCACCTCCGAGGAGAACTTCGACGAGGACGACGTCGACGTCGACGAGGGTGCGACCCGCGCGGAGCGGCGGCGGGCCCAGCGCGCGAAGCGCAAGAAGAAGTAAGGGCCCGAGGCGGGGCGGGCGGCCTGCGGCCGGCTTGTCCTCGAACGCCGGACGGGCCGGATCGGCTTGCTCGATGTGATGGACCGACCCGAGGGGCCCGGACCGCGATTGCGGTTCGGGCCCTCGGGCGTTTCGGGTCACGTCAGGTTGTCGTGTTCCAGGGCCGTGCACAGCCACGTGTCGGTGGGGTGGCGGGTGGGGGCGTCGCGTTCGAGGCGGAAGGCCACGGTGAGGACCCAGGAGGCGGCGCGCAGGCGGGCGTAGCCCTCGGCGACGCCGTCGGCGGGGGTGCGGCCGCCGCACGATTCCACGCTCAGTCGGCCGACCCGGCGAGCGGCGAGTCGGCGGACCAGGTGGTGCGTGGTGGTGTAGACGGCGGCGGAGGCATAGGGGCGCAGTTGGGTGACCGCCCGCAGGCCGGAGCCGATCTCGGCCAGCGCGTGGGCCAGCCGCCGGGCGCGCAGGCGGGCCTCGGTCGGGTCCGGCTCGGCCGGCGCGTGGATCAGCCGCAGCGCGGGGCGCGACACCGGCCGGGGGACGGGGACGAAGTCGGGGGCGAGCGCGAGTGCGCCCTGTACCCGCGCGGATCGGTGCGCGGGCGCACCCGGCGGGAGGATCTCGCGCCGGGGCCGGCCCGCCGGGGCCGGATCGAAGGGGCTTTCGCTGGCGGGGGCGCGCACCACGTACAGGTGCGGTGGCGAAGTGGTGCGGGCGGTGTTCGTGTGGACCATGGGTCCTCCCCGAGAAGTGCCGAACATTGACGGACCCGGCGCCGACGTGCCGGGCATGGGTGTGCCGCACACGTCCCGCTCGTTCCCCCGACCGGGACGTGTGCAGGCACTTCCTAGCCGGCTCGCGACGCATGGTCAACCATTCGTCTGGCCGACCCGGGGATTACGCTGACGCGTCGACTCACGCAATGTGGCGGTAGGTCCACCGTCGCCCCGGCTCCCGCCGCACTCGAAGGGATGTCGGGATTTCACTCGATTGGAGTCGCCCGATGCGGGTGTTCATCCCCACCACCCCCGCAGGTCTGGCCTCGGTGCACGCCGACGGCGCAATCGTGTCGGCGCCGTTGGCCGCGTACGCGGTCACCGATGCCTTTCGCGCCTGGTACGACAGTCAGGACGAGGAGGAGCTGGAGTACGGCGCGCTGACCCGGGCCGCCGAGGATTCGTTGCGGCTGCTCGCGGCCGAGCCGGGTGCGCCGCGTCGGGTCGTGCTGGCGGCGGATGTTCCGGACGCGCTGGTGAGCGAGCGGGCGTCGGACGGGCCGGGCGCGGTCCTGGTGGACGCGACGGTGCCGCGCAAGCGGATCGCGGCGGTGCACATGGACACCGCCGAGGCCGAGGGCGCGATCGCCGCGGCGCTGGCCGGCGGGCTCACCGACGAGCTGATCGAGGCGACCGAGGAGCACGAGTTGTTGTGGTTCGCGACACAGGAGCTGGCCGATCTGCTGTGAGCGCGGCCACGGCACAATGAAGGTCCATGAAGAATCGACCTCCGCACCTCGTCTGGGACTGGAACAGCACGCTGTTCCACGACATGGACGCGATCATCGCGGCCACGAACGCCTCGTTCGCGCTGCTCGGGCTGCCGCCGATGACGCTGGAGCGGTATCGCGAGCTCTATTGCGTGCCCGTGCCGAAGTTCTACGAGAAGGTCACCGGCCGGGTCCCCGACCCGGCCGAGTGGGTCCTGCTCGACGAGGCCTTCCAGCGGGCCTACACCGCGCACAGCGCGCTGTGCGAGCTGGCCCGAGGTGCGGACGAGCTGCTGCACGGCTGGCAGCGCGAGGGCGGTACCCAGTCGCTGCTGTCGTTGACCGCGCATGAGGCGCTGATGCCGTTCGTGCGCCGGTTCGGGATCGAGGAGCGGTTCGTCCGGGTCGACGGGCGGGTGGGTCCGCCCGGTGGCGGCAAGGCCGAGCACCTGGTGCGGCACCTGGACGCACTGCGCCGGGACCCGGCCGAGGTGGTGCTCATCGGCGACGCCGCGGACGATGCGGCGGCCGCGTTGCAGGTGGGCGCGCGGGCGGTGCTGTACTCGGGCGGTTCGCATGCGCGGGCCAGTCTGGAGCAGGTCGGCGTGCCGGTGGTGGACTCGCTCGCGGACGCGGTGGCGCTGGCGCGCACGTACCCCGGCTGAGCCGCGCGCCGAGGGGCGACGCATCGATTGTCCGGTTCGTGGGCACTGCGCATCCATGGATGCTGTGACCCGGGTGCCCCGGCCGAGCAACGAACCCGTCCACGGCTACGCGCCGGGCTCTCCCGAGCGGGATCGCCTGACGGCCCGGCTGGCCGAGATGTCCGCCGAGCCGGTGGACCTGCCGCACACGATCGGCGGCGAGCGCCGGATGGGCGCGGGCAAGCGAGTGCAGATCGTGCAGCCGCATCGGCGCGCGGGCGAACTCGGCACGCTGGCCAACGCGACCCACGAGGACGCGCGGGCGGCGCTGACCGCGGCGCGGGAGGCCGCGCCCGGCTGGCGTGCGCTGGACTTCGACGACCGCGCGGCGATCCTGCTCAAGGCGGCCGACCTGCTCGCCGGGCCGTGGCGCGAGACGATCGCCGCCGCGACCATGCTGGGTCAGGGCAAGACGGTGCAGCAGGCGGAGATCGACGTGCCGTGCGAACTGGTCGACTTCTGGCGGTTCAACGTGCACTTCGCCCGGCGGATCACGGCCGAGCAGCCGATCAACTCGCCGGGAGTGTGGAACCGGCTGGATCACCGGCCGTTGGAAGGCTTCGTGTACGCGGTCACGCCGTTCAACTTCAGCGCCATCGCGGGCAACCTGCCCACGGCGCCCGCGCTGATGGGCAACGTGGTGGTGTGGAAGCCCTCGCCCACCCAGGCACTGGCCGCGCATCACCTGATGCGGCTCCTGGAGGCGGCCGGTCTGCCGCCGGGAGTGATCAACCTGCTGCACGGCGACGGCATCGCGGTCTCCGACGTCGCGCTGGCCGACCCGGACTTCGCGGGCCTGCACTTCACCGGGTCGGCCGCGACGTTCAAGCACCTGTGGCGCGGCATCGGCGCGAACCTGGACGTCTACCGCGGCTATCCGCGGATCGTCGGCGAGACCGGCGGCAAGAACTTCGTGGTCGCTCATCCCAGCGCCGACCACGATGTGCTGCGGACCGCGCTGGTGCGCGGCGCGTTCGAGTACCAGGGCCAAAAGTGCTCGGCCGCCTCGCGCGCCTACATCCCGCGCTCGATCTGGGAGAGCGAGTTCCGGGACGCGTTCCTGGCCGAGGTGGACGGCCTGTCCATGGGCGACGTGACCGATCTGCGGCACTTCATGGGCGCGGTGATCGACGAGCGCGCGTTCGCCAGGCTCAAGGCGGCGATCGACCGGGCACACGCCGACGACGGCCTGCTGGTGCTGGCGGGCGGGACGTACGACGACTCGGTCGGCTGGTTCGTGCGACCCACCGTGGTGCTCGCCGAGGACCCGTGGGACGAGGTGTTCACCACCGAGTACTTCGGGCCGTTGCTGGGCGTGCACGTGTACGAGGACGGCGACTGGGACGCGATGTTGCGGCAGATGGAGTCGGCGGCGCCGTACGCGCTCACCGGTTCGGTGATCGCCCGCGATCGGCGCGCGTTGGCCGAGACCTCGGGCTTCTTGCGGTTCGCGGCCGGCAACTTCTACCTCAACGACAAGCCCACCGGCGCGGTGGTGGGCCAACAGCCGTTCGGCGGCGCGCGGGCGTCCGGGACCAACGACAAGGCCGGCGCGATGCAGAACCTGATGCGCTGGACCGGCACCCGCACGATCAAGGAGACGTTCGACCCGCCGATCGACTACCGCTATCCGCACATGGACTGATCGCCTCGCTCGGGCCGGCACCTCGCCCCGCAGGACCTCGACGGTCGTCGATCGCCTCGCCGGCCGCCCGGGTGCCGCCCGCCGCTCCGACGTCCGGTGCCGGCGCCCGGCCGCCGTACCCGCGGCGGTGGCGATCAGCGGGCCGTGCTTCGACGAAGTCGTGCACGACGAAGGTGAGCTTCCTGCGCGACCGCCTTGCGTCGCGTCCTGCCGCGCCCGTTCACGGCGCCTCGGGACGCCGCCTTCGGGGCAATGGGTACGAAGTGTCCGGAGCGACCCGGAAATTGCTTACAGGGTGATCCGAGATCCCCTCTCGGCGGCCGGGAGGCACGCGAGTAGCCTGACGATGCGGCGACGCCGCGCGGTCGCGGGCCGGGACGACGGAGTCCCGGAACCACCCTCGGCCGGACGACGTCGCCTGAAACAGGTACTCGCGACAAAGCGGGTACCGGCAGTACACAGCCGGGCACGCCCGGGGACGGCAATGGTCACGCAACGGCGCGCGACAGGAGCGGCAGCATCATGCAGAGCAAGCTGGACGAGGCGAAGGCGGAGCTTCTCGCCCGAGCGGCGGAAGCGGCACGAGCGGCATCGTCACAGCACGGAGGCGGCGGGCCCGAGGGCCCGAACCGGGTGGACCTCGACGTCCTCCTGTCCCGCTATTACCGGCACACCGCACCCGACGACCTGATCGATCGCGATCCGGTCGACGTGTACGGTGCGGCGATCTCGCACTGTCGACTCGCGGCGGATCGCCCCCAGGGCACCGCGCGGGTCCGGGCGTACACGCCCACGGTGGAGGAGAACGGTTGGGCCTCGGGGCACACCGTGGTCGAGGTGGTCACCGACGACATGCCCTTCCTGGTGGACTCGGTCACCAACGAGCTCTCCCGCCAGGAACGCAGCATCCATGTGGTGATCCACCCCCAGCTCATCGTGCGGCGCACCATCGCCGGCGAGCTGCTGGAGATCGTGGACACCACGGACGCACACGGTGTGCCCGAGGACGCGGTCATCGAGTCCTGGATGCACATCGAGATCGACCGGGAGAGCGACCGCGAGGACCTGCGCTCGGTCGAGGCGGGGCTGCAGCGCATCATCAGCGATGTGCGCGAGGTGGTCGAGGACTGGGCCAAGATGCGCGACACCTCGCTGCGGCTGGCCGACGAACTCGCCAACGACCCTCCGGCGGCACTGCCGGAGGAGGAGATCGGCGAGGCGTGGGAGCTGCTGCGCTGGCTCTCCGAGGACCACTTCACCTTCCTCGGGTACCGCGAGTACGACCTGGTGTGCGAGAACGACGAGGACGTGCTGCGCGCGGTGCCCGGTACCGGTCTCGGTATCCTGCGCGCCGACCAGGACCTGTCCGCGTCCTTCAGCCGGCTCTCCACCCAGGCGCGTGCGAAGGCCCGGGAGAAACAGCTGCTGATCCTGACCAAGGCCAACTCGCGGGCGACCGTGCACCGCTCGGCCTACCTCGACTACATCGGCGTGAAGAAGTTCGACGCGGCCGGCAACGTGATCGGCGAGCGTCGTTTCCTGGGGTTGTTCAGCTCCGCCGCGTACACCGACAGCGTCCAGCGCATCCCGGTGGTGCGCCGCAAGGTGCACGCCGTGCTGGACAAGGCCGGCTTCCCGCCGGTCAGCCACGACGGCCGGGACCTGCTGCAGATCCTGGAGACCTACCCGCGCGACGACCTGTTCCAGATCGCCGTGGACGAGCTGCACGACATCGTCATCAACGTGCTCTACCTCCAGGAACGCCGCCGGTTGCGGCTGTTCCTGCGCAAGGACGAATACGGCCGGTTCTACTCGGCCCTGGTCTACCTGCCGCGCGACCGGTACACCACCGAGGTCCGGCTCAAGATGCAGGACATCCTGCTCGCCGAGCTGGCCGGTTCGGTGGTCGACTACACCGCGCGCAACACCGAGTCCGTGCTCGCGCGCCTGCACTTCACCGTGCGCGTGCCCACCGGCGCCGAACTCGGCGACCCGGACGTGGACTACATCGAACGACTGCTGTCCGACGCCACCCGCTCGTGGATCGACGACTTCGGCGAGGCCCTCGTCGCCGAATGCGGCGAGGAGAGCGCGGCCGAACTGTCCCGCCGCTACGCGCACGCGTTCAGCGAGGGCTACAAGTCCGACTTCCCGCCCCGGACCGCGGTGGCCGACCTCAAGCGGATCGAGGAGCTGACCCCCGAGGCCGACTTCAAGCTGCACCTGTACGAGCCGATAGGAGCACTGCCGGGCGAGCGGCGGTTCAAGATCTACCGCTCCGGTGGGCACGTGTCGCTCTCCGAGGTGCTGCCGATCCTGCAGCGCATGGGTCTGGAGGTCGTCGACGAGCGACCCTACGAGCTGCGCCGCGCCGACGGGACCGTGGCGTGGGTGTACGACTTCGGCCTGCGCTACGACGCGTCGGCGATGTACGGGCAGCCCGAGGACGTCAAGGAGCTGTTCCAGGACGCGTTCTCGGCGACCTGGACCGGGCGCGCGGAGAACGACGGGTTCAACGCACTGGTCTTCCGGGCCGGGCTGACCTGGCGCCAGGCGATGGTGCTGCGCGCGTACGCCAAGTACCAGCGGCAGGCCGGGACCACCTTCGGGCAGGAGTACATCGAGGGCGTCCTGGTCTCCAACCCGCACACCACACGGCTGTTGGTGAACCTGTTCGAGGCCCGCTTCTCGCCGGGTCACCAGCAGGCCGGCACCGAGCTGGTGGACGGCATCGTCGAGGCCATCGAGGGTGCGCTGGACCAGGTGGCCAGCCTGGACGAGGACCGCATCCTGCGCTCGTTCCTGGCGATGGTCAAGGCGACCCTGCGGACCAACTTCTTCCAGCACCGCGAGGACGGCGAGGCGCACGACTACCTCTCGCTCAAGTTCGACCCCCAGGAGATCCCGGACCTGCCCGCGCCGCGGCCCAAGTTCGAGATCTTCGTCTACTCGCCCCGGGTCGAGGGTGTGCACCTGCGCTTCGGCGCGGTCGCGCGCGGCGGGCTGCGCTGGTCGGATCGACGCGAGGACTTCCGCACCGAGATCCTGGGCCTGGTCAAGGCGCAGATGGTGAAGAACACCGTAATCGTGCCGGTCGGCGCGAAGGGCGGCTTCTTCTGCAAGCAATTGCCCGATCCCGCGGACCGCGAGGCGTGGCTGGCCGAGGGCATCGCCTGCTACCGCACCTTCATCGGCGCGCTGCTCGACATCACCGACAACCTCGTCGACGGCGCGGTCGTGCCGCCGGCGGACGTGGTGCGCCACGACGCGGACGACACCTACCTGGTGGTGGCCGCGGACAAGGGCACCGCGACGTTCTCCGACATCGCCAACGAGGTGGCCCAGTCGTACGGCTTCTGGCTGGGCGACGCGTTCGCCTCCGGCGGCTCGGCGGGCTACGACCACAAGGGCATGGGCATCACCGCGCGCGGTGCGTGGGAGTCGGTCGAGCGGCACTTCCGCGAACTGGGTCACGACACCCGGACCGAGGACTTCACCGTGGTCGGCATCGGCGACATGTCCGGTGACGTGTTCGGCAACGGCATGCTGCTGTCCGAGCACATCCGGCTGCTCGCCGCCTTCGACCACCGGCACATCTTCCTGGACCCGAACCCGGACGCGGCGGTCTCCTTCGCCGAGCGGCGCCGGCTGTTCGACCTGCCGCGCAGCTCGTGGGCGGATTACGACAAGGAGCTGATCTCGGCCGGCGGCGGGGTGTACCCGCGCACCGCCAAGTCGGTACCGATCAACGCCCAGGTGCGCCAGGCGCTGGGACTGCCGGACGGGCTGATCCGGCTCACCCCGGCCGATCTGATGAGGGCGATCCTGCAGGCCCCAGCGGACCTGTTCTGGAACGGCGGAATCGGCACCTACATCAAGTCGAGCGGCGAATCGCACGCCGATGTCGGCGACAAGGCCAACGACGCGATCCGGGTCAACGGCGCCGACCTGCGGGTCAAGGTCGTCGGCGAGGGCGGCAACCTGGGTTGCACCCAGCTGGGTCGGGTCGAGTTCGCGCTCGCGGGCGGGCGGATCAACACCGACGCGATCGACAACTCGGCGGGCGTGGACACCTCGGACCACGAGGTGAACATCAAGATCCTGCTCAACCAGGTCACCGCCGCCGGCGACATGACCCTCAAGCAGCGCAACGAGCTGCTCGCGGCCATGACGGACGAGGTCGGGCACCTGGTGCTGGCCGCCAACTACGGCCAGAACTGCGCGCTGACCAACGCGGTCTCCCAGGCCGGCAGCCTGCTGCACGTGCACATGCGGTACATGCGCCGGCTGGTACGCGACGGACACCTCAACCGGGAGATCGAGTTCCTGCCGACCGACCGGCAGTTGCGGGAGCGGCAGCAGAACGGGCAGGCGATGACCCAGCCCGAGCTGGCCGTGCTGCTCGCGTACACCAAGATCGTGATGGCCCAGGACCTGATCGCCTCGGACCTGCCGGACGACCCGTTCCTGGCCCGGGAGTTGCACCGCTACTTTCCCAGCGCGCTGCGGGCCAGGTTCGTCGAACAGATGGACCGGCACCCGCTGCGCCGGGACATCATCACCACCGTCGTGGTCAACGACGTGGTCAACCTGGCCGGCCTCTCGTTCATGTTCCGCATGCGCGAGGAGACCGGCGCGTCGGCGGAGGAGGTCGCGCGGGCGCACATCACCGCGCGGGAGATCTTCGGCATCGACCGGATCATGGGCGCGATCGCGGCGCTGGACAACAAGGTTCCGGCAGAGATGCAGACCACGCTGCGGCTGCACAGTCGGCGGCTGATCGAGCGGGCAAGCCGCTGGTTCCTGGGCAGCCGACGCGAGATCGACATCGCCGCGCAGGTGGAGTTCTTCCGGGACGGTGTGGCCGAGGTGATCGCACACCTGCCCAAGGTGCTGCGTGGCTCGGACCTGGCCTGGATGGACGGGCTGTACGAGGAGTTCACCGAGGCCGGCGTGCCGACCGAACTGGCCACCGCGGTGGCCGGGATGTCCTCGGCGTACGCGGCGCTGGACATCGTCGAGGTGGCGCGCGAGTCCGAGCGCGCGGTGCTCGACGTCGCGCAGGTGTACTTCGACATCGCCGACCGGCTGCCGATCGCGCACCTGCTCGACCGGATCATCGAACTGCCGCGCAGTGACCGGTGGAAGTCGATGGCCCGTGCCTCGCTGCGCGAGGATCTGTACGCGGCGCAGGCCGGGCTCACCGCGGAGGTGCTCGGCTCCGGCGAGCCGGCGGACACCGCGGAGCTGCGGTTCAAGGCGTGGGAGCACAAGAACGCGCCGGTGCTCACCCGGGCGCGGTCCACGCTGGACGAGTTGCAGGAGGCGGAGAACTACGACCTCGCGACGCTCTCGGTCGCGATGCGGACGATCCGTACGCTGCTGCGGACCGGCAGCAAGAGCTGATCGGTGCCGGAATGCCGCCGGCCCGGAACCCGCTGGGGTTCCGGGCCGGCGGCCTGTTCGGGCACGACTACGGTTCGAGCATCAGCAACTCGTGGTGGCTGCGCTCGCGCACCGCCCACCAGCACGGCAGGTAGATCACCGCGGGCAGACCGGCCACCAGGATCGACCAGGTCGGGCAGTTCATCAGCGCCGCCATCAGCGCGACGAACACGTGGATCAGGCCCACCGCGGCCGCCCGCGCCAACGCCCCGGTGCCGCGCCGCATCGCGTCGCGCACGCCGGCGACGCCCATGCCGCAGACCACCGCGACGCCCGCGCACAACACCGACGCGATCAGCAACAGGTCGCCGAGCCCTTCCAGGCTCTTGCGGTCGTCGCGCACCGCGAACGACATGATCGCCAACGTGACGGCGGTCGCGCTCATCAGCACCGTTTCGATGGCCAGTGCGATCAGCAGGGTCCGCAGAAAACCGATGCGACTATTTCCCCTCATTATTCCCCCGAAATGACGTTTGCCCCCCGTTCGGTACACCCCCGAACCGGTTCCGAAGTGGCGGGGAGCACCCTACGCCTTCGGACGATGCCACACGGAATCCCGTTCCCGAAGTCGGATCCGTAACGATGGCGGCACGAAACGCGGTACGAAACACAAAGGCCGCGGGGTGGTCGCCCGGCCGTTGCCGGACGGCCCCGCGGCCGTTGCCCACGACGCTCTTCGACGTCGATCGAGTGCTCGACTACTTGACGGCGCCCGCCATCACGCCTTGGACGAAGTAGCGCTGGAAGCTGAAGAAGACGATCACCGGGACGATCAGCGACAGGAAGGCACCAGGCGCCAACACGTCGATATTGGCGCCGAACGCCCGTGATTGGGACTGCAACGCGACGGTCAGCGGCGCCGATTCGGTGTCCGCGTAGATCAACGCGATCAGCATGTCGTTCCACACCCACAGGAACTGGAAGATGCCCAGCGACGCGATCGCCGGCAGGCCCAGCGGCAGGATGACCCGGAAGAAGATGGTCAGGTCGGTGCCGCCGTCCATTCGGGCGGCTTCGAGCAGATCGCGGGGGATGCCCGCGAAGTAGTTGCGCAGCAGGAACACCGCGAACGGTAGGCCGAAGGCGACATGGAACAACACCACGCCCAGGATGGTGCCGAACAGGCCGGTGTTGCCGTACAGCTTGGAGATCGGGATCAGCGCCACCTGTACCGGCACCACCAGCAGACCGACCACGACCAGGAACAGCCAGTCCCGACCGGGGAATTCCAGCCACGCGAAGGCGTAGGCCGCGAGCGAGCCGATCAGGATCACCAACAGCGTGCTCGGCACGGTGATCCAGATCGTGTTGAAGAACGCCCGGGTCATGTCCTTGTTGTCGAGCAGTTTGTCGTAGTTCGAGAAGGTCAGGTCGCTCGGCTTGCCCAGTACCTTCCACCAGCCGGACTTGCTCATCTCCTGCGGGTCGCGCAGCGAGGAGACCAGGAGGCCGAACGTGGGCATCAGCCAGAACAGCGCGATCAGCACGAGTGCGATCGCCGCCAGGCCGCCGCCGGTACGGCCCACGATCCGGGAGGCGAGGCCGCGCTTGATGCCGCCCTCACGGCCCGCCGGCGGTTGTCGAGGCTTCGTCAGGTCGGGGGCTGCGGACGCGCTCACCGGTTCTCCCTTCGGAAGCGACGGATGTTGAACAACATCGCCGGCAGCACCAGCAGGAAGAGCAGGATGCCGATGGCACTGCCCAGCCCCTGGTTGTTGCCGCCGCCGAAGGAGGCGATGTACATCTGTAGGGCCAGGACGTTGGCCTCCTTCTGCGACGAGCCCAGCGAGATGATGAACACCAGGTCGAAGATCTTGAGCACGTTGATCACCAGGGTGACCATCACCACCACCAGCACCGGGGCCAGCAGCGGGATGGTGACCCGGCGGAAGACCTGCCACTCGGTCGCGCCGTCCACCCGCGCGGCCTCCAGCGCGTCCCGGGGGATCGCGGCCAGGCCCGCCGCGATCAGCACCATCGCGAAGCCCGCCCACATCCAGATGTAGGCGCCGATGATCGCGGCGGTGATCAGGTTCGGCCCGAGCCAGTCGTAGCCGCCGAAGGACTTGGCGAAGTTGGCCTCGGTCAGCCGCAGTTGCACCGGGCCGCCGCGGGCGGCGGAGGCGGGCATCGTGAACGAGCCGTCCTTGCCGGTGGTCGCCCTCGCGACGGTCTTCCCGCCGCGAACCGCCTCGACCTTGACCCCGGGCAGGCCCTTCTCGCCGGGATCGACCGCGCCGGGCTTGCCCGCGTTGCCCTTGGTGAAGTCGACCCACACCACGCCGCCGAGTCCGCCCGCGGGCGGCACACCGGGCTTGGCGTCCCGCGCGTCACCGGGAATCTTCTCCGCGGGCAGCGAGACCAGCGGCAGCAACGCCGTGCCGCCCGGCTCGGTGCCGGCTCTGGTGACGAAGCCGCCGGCCTGCGGCGTGAGCACGGTGTCGTTGCGCGGGCGGGCACCCGGATACGGCGCGCCCTCGCTGAACATGTCGTGCACGCTGGTGACCACCGCGTTGGCCACGCCCTGGTCGGGCTCGCGATCGTAGACGAGCCGGAAGGTGATGCCCGCGGCCAACATGGACACGGCCATCGGCATGAAGACGATCAGCTTGAACGCCGTGGCGAACCTGACCCGTTCGGTCAGCACGGCGAAGATCAGACCGAGCGAGGTGACCGCGGCCGGCACCACCAGGACCCAGATCAGGTTGTTCTTGAGCGCGGTGAAGGTGTCGTCGTCGGTGAACAGTTCCTTGTAGTTGTCGATCCCCACGAAATCCGACCAGCCGTCCGCGCCGAACAGGCTGCGCAGCAGCGACCACACGATCGGATAGGCGACCAGGACGGCGAGCATGACGATGGCCGGCAGCAGGAACAGCCAGCCCAACAGGGCGCCCGAACCGAGCCCGCGCGACTCGCGCGCGGGCGTCGGCTTCGTCTTCTCGGGCACCGCGACCGGTACGGGTGCCTTGTCATTCATGGCAGCGGATCACCCGCCCGCGTATGCCTTGGCGGCGTCCGCCTCGAGTTTGCTCTGCGCCCCGGCCACGTCCGAGGGGTTGCGTAGGAAGTCCTGGAGATCGCGCCACTCGCCCTCACCCTTGGTGCCGCCGAACGCGGCGGGTGCCTGGTCGGAGAGGTCGAAGCGGAAGTCGTCGCCCGCCGTGATCAGGTTCTCGGCGATCTTGCGCGTGACGTTGTCTCGGTAGGACGCCATGCCCAGGTTCTTGTTCGGCGAGAGGTAACCGCCCTGCTCGGCCCACACCTTGGCGGCCTCCGGCGAGGCCAGGTACTTCAGCAGCGCCTGCGCGCCGGGGGAGTCCTTCATCGCCACGGCCACATCGCCACCGGTGACCACCGGTGCCTTTCCGGTGCCGACCGCGGGGAACCCGAAGAACTTCGCGTCGGTGCCGATCTTGGCCTTGGTGTCCTTGATGATGTTGGTGCCGATGAAGTCGCCGCCCGAGATCATCCCGGCCTTCGGCGGGTCGCCGAACACCTGCGGCACGGACGCGGGGAACTCGGTCTGGAGCACGCCGCCGCTGCCGCCGGGGAACCAGTCGCCCTTGCCGAAGACCTGGGCCAGCGTCTCCAGCGCGGTCTTGACCGAGGCGTCGGTCCACGGGATCTGGTGCTTGGCCAACCGGTCGTACTTCTCCGGGCCGGCCTGGCTCAAATAGATGTTCTCGAACCAGTCGGTGAGCACCCATCCGTCGGCGCCGCCGATGGCGAACGGAGGGGTGCCGGAGTCGGAGATCAGGCCCGCGTTCTTGAGCAGGTCCTCCCAGGTCTTGGCCTCATTCGCGCCCGCGTTCTCGTAGACCTTGGCGTTGTACCAGATCAGCGACTTGTTGGCGCCCTTGTAGTAGACGCCGTAGAGCTTGTCCTGGTATGAGCCGAGCTTTTGCCACTGGGACGAGAAGTTGGCCTGCACGGCCTGCTGCACGTCGGGCGCGAGTGGCTTGATCCAGCCCTTCTGAGCGAACTGCTGTAGTACGCCCGGCTGGGCCAGGAACGCGACGTCCGGCGGTGCGTTGCCCTCGACCCGCTGGCCCAGGAAGGTGGAGGCGCTGTCGCCGGTGGGTATGAACTCGGTCTTGGCCCCGGTGCGCTTCTCGAAGTCGGCGAGCACCTTCTTGAACGCCGCCTGCTCGTCGCCGGTCCACACCGCGGCCACACTCACCGTGGTGCCGTCGAGCCGGGGTACGGCCGGCGCGCCGCTCCCGCTGGGCGTCGAGTTGCTCTTGTTGTCCTTGTCGTCACCGTCGTCGCTACAGGCCGCGAGACCCATGGCGAGCATCGAGGCGACCGCCAAGGCGCCCACGAACCGCTTCACGCATCCTCCGTTATGGACAGACCCGTCTCCGGGTCGAAGAAGTGCAGCCGATCGGTTGCCACCCGCATCACCACGTCGGCGCCCTCGCGGGCCCGGGTACGCGGCCCGAAACGAGCCACGAGCTCGGAATGCGCCGCGCCGGCGTCCGGCACCGTGTCCTCGGCGCCGACATCGCGCGCCAGTTCCTGGACGTCCTCGGTGACCGCCGGAGGTGCGTCCACGCGCACGTGTACGAGCACCTCCGAGCCCATCGCCTCGACCAGGTCGGCCTCGGCGCGCAGGACCGTGCCCTCGACGGCCTCGGCGCCCTCCAGGGCGGTGTCGTACAGGTCTTCGGGACGGATGCCGACGATCAGCGGGCGAGCGTGGTAACCGGCCAATGCCGGGCGCGCGGCGAGCACGTCGGGGTGCACGGTCAGCCGTTGGCTGCCGATGTCCACCGTGGTGCCGGCCGCGTCGTCGTGGTTCAAGGTGCCGGTCATCAGGTTCATCGCGGGTGAGCCGATGAAGCCGGCCACGAAAAGGTTGACCGGGTGGTCGTACAGCTCCTGTGGCGGGGCGACCTGCTGCAGGACCCCCTTCTTCATCACCGCGACTCGATCGCCGAGGGTCATCGCCTCGGTCTGATCATGCGTCACATACAGCGTGGTGACCCCGAGTTCGCGGGTCAGCCGAGCAATCTGAGCGCGCATCTGCACGCGTAGCTTCGCGTCGAGATTGGACAGCGGTTCGTCCATCAGGAACGCCTGCGGCTCGCGCACGATCGCCCGGCCCATCGCCACCCGTTGGCGCTGGCCGCCGGAGAGTTGCCGCGGTTTGCGGCCGAGGTGCTCCTCCAGGCCCAGGGTCCGGGCCGCTCTGTCGACCCGTTCGCGAATCTCGTTCTTGGGCAGCTTCCGCAATCGAAGCCCGAATCCGATGTTGTCCCGCACATTCAAATGCGGATACAGGGCGTAGCTCTGGAACACCATCGCCACGTCCCGGTCACGCGAGGGAATGCGATTGACGACCCGGTCGCCGATGCTGATGGTCCCCTCGCTGATCTCCTCCAAGCCGGCGACCATCCGCAACGCGGTGGTCTTCCCGCATCCCGATGGGCCTACCAGAACCAGGAATTCCCCGTCTGCGACGGCGAGATCGAGCGAGGTGACCGCTCGAGTGCCGTCCGTATACAGCTTTCCGACTCCATCCAGAACCACTTCCGCCACGAAAATCCCCCGAGGGTGGACAGATGCCGCCTTCTGATGTCCTGTGGTACGCCTGGTGTGGCGTCGACCACAACCCCTGCCCGGTGCAACGAGCCTTATTCGTAACTTTCGATCATCGCTGCGTAATGACCGGACGCAGGCCGGTCGCGCTCCGTATGCTGAGCGGGCCGCGACTGGCGTAGGCGTGGGATCGACCACGAGGAAGCGGCGGTTCCACCGACGAGGTGTCGTCCGCCTGGGCACCCGGATCACATTTCCCTGTGAACCGAGCCGGAGAACTCATGGACATGCACGGGCACATGACTGATCGCCACCACGAACTGGGCCGAACCGACCCGGAGATCGCCGCGCTGGTGCGCGCCGAGGAACTGCTCCAACAGGACACGCTGCGGCTGATCCCGAGTGAGAACTACGTCTCCGCCGCGGTCTTGGCGGCGACCGGTACGGTGCTCACCAACAAGTACTCGGAGGGCTACCCGGGCCGTCGGTACTACGAGGGCCAGCAGAACATCGACCCGATCGAGATCATCGCCCGCGAACGGGCGCAGGCGCTGTTCGGCGTGGATCACGCCAACGTGCAGCCGTATTCGGGCTCGCCGGCCAATCTCGCGGTCTACCTCGCCTTCGCCCGGCCCGGCGACACGGTGCTGGGCATGGCGCTGCCGATGGGTGGGCACCTCACCCACGGGTGGGGCGTGTCCGCGACCGGGACCTGGTTCCGCGGGGTTCGCTACGGCGTGCGGGCCGACACCGGGCGGACCGATCTGGACGAGGTGCGCGATCTCGCGCTGCGCGAGCGGCCCCGGATCATCTTCTGCGGCGGTACGGCGGTGCCGCACACGGTGGACTTCGCCGGGTTCGCGGCGATCGCTCGCGAGGTGGACGCGATCCTGGTCGCTGATGTGTCGCATATCGCCGGGCTGATCGCGGGTGGGGTGCATCCGTCGCCGGTCGAACATGTGGATGTGGTCTCCACGACCACGCACAAGACGCTGCGGGGGCCGCGCGGGGCGATGCTGATGTGCCGCGCCGAACATGCCAAGGCGATCGACAAGGCGGTCTTCCCGGGCCTGCAGGGTGGGCCGCACAACAACACCACGGCCGCCATCGCGGTGGCGCTGCGCGAGGCCGGTACGGACGATTTCCGGGCCTATGCGCGGCAGGTGGTCGCGAACGCGAAGCGGCTCGGTCAAGAACTCGCGGGACGCGGCTTCGAGTTGGTGTCGGGCGGGACGGACAACCACCTGCTGCTGGTGGACCTGACCCGGCGGGGGGTGGCCGGGAAGGTCGCGGCGAAGGCGCTGGATCGCGCGGGAATCGTGGTGAATTACAACACGGTGCCGTTCGATACCCGGTCGCCGTTCGATCCCTCCGGGATTCGGATCGGGACGCCCGCGCTCACGTCGCGCGGGCTGGACGAGTCGCACATGCCGCTGATCGCGCGCTGGATGGATCGCATCGTGACGAGGGCGGCGGTCGGGGCGGAGGACGAGATCGAGGTGGTGCGGGGCGAGGTTCGGGAGTTTCTGGGTCGTTTTCCGGCGCCCGGGTTGCCTGTGTAGTCCGTGGGGTCGGGAGGGTTCGCCCGCCCGCTCCATGTGTTGCCTCCGGTTCGGAGGCCGCGGGTCTTACGGCGGCGGGGATGCCCTGTTCGGGCCCGTGGCCTGGGGGCGGGTGGGCGGGCTACCGGGCCTTGCGGGCCAGGTGTTCCAGGGGGGCCGCGGGCCACAGCGGGGCCTGGAGTGGGGTGCCGAGTTGTTCGGCCGCTCGGCGGACCGCGCCGGTGAGCAGGGCCAGGTCGGTGGGGCCCTTGCCGCCGCCCGCGGGCGTGGGGCGGCGAGCCAGGCGGTTGCCCATTTCCTGCCACTCCTGGCGCACCACGGTGGGACGCAGGGTGGCCGTGCGCGGCATCCGGCCGGTCACCCGGCCGCCCTGGAACGGGACGACGGCGCCGTCCCGACCGCGCACGAAGCCGCGGCCGGGATAGTCCTCGTCCACGCCCGCCGCGTCCTCGACGTCGATCAGCACCCGTGAGGCCTGCGGGTCGTCCACCCGCAGGGCGATCCGCAGTTCGGCGCAGGCGGCTGCCTCGATCTCCGGCGTGCGGGCGGGTTGGCCGGTGGTCACCAGCAGGTGCACGCCGTGCGCGCCGCCGCGATGGGCCACGTCGGCGAGGCTCTTGACGAAGCCGGGGTACGCCTCGGCCAGCAGGTCTATGTCGTCCACCGCGACCACCAGCCGGGGCAGCGGCCGGTCCGGGCCCGGTCGGTACGCCTCGAACGAGGTGCCCCGCAGCAGCCCCTCGCGGCGATCCAACTCGTCCCGCACGGCCGAGATCGCATCGCCGGTGGCCGGGATCTCCACGTCGGCGAGATAGCCCACCACATGCGGCAGTTCGGAGAGCCCATGGGGGCCGCGAACCAGTGCGATGGCGAGCTCGTCCGGTCGGTTGGCCACCGCGAGCGAGCACAGCACGGACGCCAACAACTCGGACCGGCCCGAGCCGGCGGCCCCGCCGATCACCACGTGCGGCCCCTCCGTGGACAGGTCCACGGTGACCGCGCCGCGTGCGTCCGAGCCGAGCACCGCGCGCGGCGAGCGGCCCGCCTCGCGCCAGCCGGCGAGCAGCTTGGCGGGGGTGAGCAGGTCCAGGTTGAGCAGGTCGAGCAGCCGGACCGATTCCGGCAGCGGCGAGGTGACCCGGCGGGTGGCCTCGCGCAACGGTGCCAGGGCGCGGGCGAAGCGGTCCGCCCACGCGGACGACACCGCGTCCGCGACCACGTCCTCCACCCGCCGGGTGCCCGGCCCGATCAGGTCGATCCGGGTGCCGACCTCGCCGGTGACGTGCGCGACCGCCGAGCACTGCGGCGGCAACTCCTCGGCCCGCTCGTCCAGGCACAGCGCGTGTACGCCCGCCGCCGGACCCTCGACCAGGAGCCGGACGATCTCCGGACGGGCGGCCAGCCGGCCCGCGCCGTCCAGGACCACCACCGTGCGCCGGACCGGGACCCGATCGGCGGTGTCGATGCGATCGAGCAACTCGCCCGCGCGCGCCCGTACCTGATCCGGTCCCAGGCCGACCAGGAGCCGGCAGTCCTGGCCCTCGCCCGGCCGCAGGTGCGGCAGCCAGCGGGCCCAGGACCAGTCGGTGGCGGTGCCGGGATCCGCACACAGCACGACCAGCTCCACGTCCTGCGGTCCGTGCAGTCCGGCGAGTTGGGCCACCACCGAGCGGGCCAGGCCCAGCAGCCGGGGCCGGTGTCCGGTCAGGCCGAGCACGGTGTCCTTGAGCGAGACGGTGACCGGGACCGAGAACGCGGTCAGCCTGCGCTCCTCGCCACCGGTGCCCGCGACGGGCGAGGGCTCCACCAGGGTCACCCGCGAGGGCAGGTCGCCGACCCCCAGACGCACGCCGAGCGCCTCCGGATGGCCGGCCGCACGTTCCCACAGCCGGCCCGCCGGACCCGGCTCGCCGGTGGCCAGCGCGTCCAGCAACAGCGTCGCCGGGTCGGGCGACTGGTCGCGGCGCCAGCGGACCTCCTCGAGCAGCGCCGAGCGCGCGGCCGCCTCGATCGTCTCGCGCTCGGTCCCGGCGGCCTTGCGGCGCAGCGCGAACGGGCGGCGCCGGCCGGCGCTGTCCTCGGGCAGCTCGAAGCGGGCCCGGGCGGGCACCGGCAACTGGGCGCGGGCGGTGCGGCGCACCTCGATGTGTCCGGTGCCGTCGGCCCGCGCGCAGGCGCCCGAGGCGTCCTCGGGGGAGCCGTAGGGCAGGGGCAGGAAGGTCTGCAGGGTGGATTCGCCGACCCGCAGCAGCGAGCCCGGCGGAAGGTCGACCGGTTCGCGGCCGATCGGCATCCCGTCCACAGTGGTGCCGTTGGTCGAGCCGAGGTCGGCGATCCGGATCCGACCGGGCTCTATCCACAATTCGGCGTGCAGCCGGGACAGGTCGGGGTCGCCGAGTCGCACCTCGGCCTCGGGTGCGCGGCCGATCCGTACCCCGCCCTGGTGCAGCAGGTGCACGCCGCCCGCATCCGGGCCGCCGACCACGCGCAACTGTGGGGAGCCGGCCGAGGGCGAGGGCGAGCCGAGCGCGTCGACGGTGACCAGCGCGCCGTCCACCAGCGGCGGCCGGCCCACGGGGGTGTCGTCGCGCAGCCGGACGTCGCCCACCCAAAAGCGCTGACCGTCGGTCCCGGAGGCGGTCCGTAGCGCGCCCGCGATCCCCGCGAAGGTCGTCCCGGACGGCGCGGTGACGAGCACGTCGGCGCCCGGTCCGGTCCGCTGCGGTCCGTGCACGGTGAGCCGGATCTGCATGCGCGCCTCCCTCCTCCGAGCAGAAAACAAGAGGCATCCTCGCACCCGCGACCGTCATGTCGCCTACAGCCGAACAGACGACGAATCTTGTCCGCATTTCGACCGTAAAGGACCAGGTCGCCGGCGAATCGCCCGAACGCGGTGCCGGCACCGAGCCGCCCGCATCGCCGAGTATCGGTCGGACAACGTCGGAGCGCAGGAACCGAACCGTACCTGGGGTCGATGCGTCCGTAACCGAGTACCACCTAGGGTGGAAGGCAACCCGGCACCACCGCCCAGGTGGCGGACAGGACAGTGGGGAGCGTCGTGGACCGGCCGGTCGGCAGCAAGTATCTGCTCCAGGAAACCCTGGGGCGCGGAGCCAGTGGCACCGTCTGGCGCGCGAGCGTGCGCGATTCCGGCGAGATCGTCGCGGTCAAGGTGCTGCGCGAGGAGTTGAGCACCGACCCGGACGTGGTCACCCGCTTCCTGCGCGAGCGCTCGCTGCTGCTCAATCTGCGCCACCCCAACCTCGTGCACGTGCGCGACCTCGTCGTCGAGGGCGAGACGCTCGCCCTGGTGATGGACCTGATCGACGGACCCGACCTGCGCACCTACCTGCGCGAGAACGGCCCGTTGCCGCCGGCCGCCGCCGCCTTGACGATGGCTCAGATCTGCGACGCGCTCAGCGTGACGCACGCGGACGGGGTGATACACCGGGACCTGAAACCGGCCAACATCATGCTCGCCCGCAACGGCGACTCGCTCTACCCGATGCTGACCGACTTCGGCATCGCCCGCCTCGCCGACTCGCCCGCGCTCACCCGCACCCACGAACTCGTCGGCACGCCCAGTTACGTCGCGCCCGAGACCGCCGAGGGCCGCCCGCTCACCCCGGCCGTGGACGTCTACGCGGCGGGCGTGGTGCTCTACGAACTGGTGGCCGGGCACCCGCCGTTCCGGGACACCAACCCGATCGCGCTGCTGCACCACCACCTGACCGAGGTGCCCACCCGCCCGGCCGGCATGCCCGACGCCTACTGGCTGATCACCGAGCGCTGCCTGGCCAAGCGGCCCGAGACCCGACCGGACGCGGCGGGCCTGGGCCGGGCGCTGCGGCTGGCCGCCGACATCGTCGCCGGCGTGCGGCCCGACGACGGCTCGCTCGCGCAGGTGCTGGCCGCGAGCGCGTTCGGCGCGCGGGCCGGTGCCGCCGACCCCACCCGCGCCCTCCCGCAGACGCAGCTCGGGTATCCCGCGCCGCCGACCACACCGCCGCCGGCGCCGCCGAGCACACCCAACGCGACCCGGGTGATGAGCACGCAGCCGCCCGGCTATCCACAACCGCCGCAGCACTACCCGCCCCAGCCGGCCTACGCCGAGCCGGTGCAGCAGCACGGCCGCCCCGCCGCAGCGCCGCCGCCGGCCGACCCGGGACCGCCGCCTCCGCCGCCTCCGCCGCGCTACCGACGCGAGGAGGCACCCGAGCGCGAGCCGCGGCGCCGCGAACGCGCCGTACGCGAACCGCGCGAGCCCCGCGAGCGCGAGCCACGCCGCCGGCGCGGCTTCCGGCTCACCAGCATCCCGGGCGTGGGCTGCACCATCGGCTGCCTGTTGCGGCTGGTGATCATGGCCGCGATCCTGTTCGCCGTCTACTGGTTCAGCCCGCTGCACGACTGGGTGAACTCCGCTATCGACGGGTTCGATACCGTTCGGGGCTGGTACGACAGCGTCAAGACTTCGTCACCGGCGGCGACAGCGGGGGCGACAGCGACAACTGACGCATAGTCATCCCCCATCGCCCCTGTCGAGGACGACCTCGTACACGCCGTCCTACCCGACGGTCCCCGCATCCGGGGGCCGGCCGCGTAGGGTGCGGTCGGGGAAGTCCGCTGTGAGCACAACGCTCGCTGGGTCCACGGAGCTGCTTTGGCACGCAAGATCGGTAGCCGATACGTCGCCCTGAAGGTGCTCGGGCGCGGCGCCAGCGGGACCGTCTGGCAGGGCGAGGGCCCCGAGGGACCCGTCGCGATCAAGCTGCTGCGCGAAGACCTCGCGTCCGACCAGGTGTTGGTCGCGCGCTTCGTCCAGGAGCGCACCGCGCTGACCAGCCTGGACCACCCGAACATCGTGGGCGTGCACGACCTGGTCGTCGACGGCACCGACCTCGCGCTGGTGATGGACCTGGTGATCGGTCCCGATCTGCGCGCCCGGCTGGAGCGCGAGCGGGTGCTCACCCCCCGGCTGGCCGCCGCGATCGTGGCCGACGTCGCGGACGGCCTGTCCGCCGCGCACGCCGAGGGCGTGATCCACCGCGACGTCAAACCCGAGAACATCCTGATCGACAACTCGGCCGGGGTCTCCCGGGCCCGACTCACCGACTTCGGCATCGCCCGCCTGGTCGACGCGCCGCGCCGCACCCGGGCCACCCGGATCATCGGCACGCCCGACTACCTGGCCCCCGAGATCATCGAGGGCCTGCAGCCGACCGCCGCCGTGGACGTGTACGCGCTGGCCACCGTGCTGTACGAACTGCTCACCGGATGGACCCCGTTCGGCGGCGGGCACCCCGGCGCGGTGCTGCGCCGGCACGTGACCGAACCGGTGCCGGGCATTCCCGGCCTGCCCGACCCGCTCGCCGCGGTGCTCGCGTCCTGCCTGTCCAAGGCACCCGCCGCCCGGCTGACCGCCCGCGAGTTCGGCGAACGGCTGCGCTCCGCACTGCCCGCGCTGATCGGCCTGCCCGCGTTCGACGTGCCCGACCCCAACGGGAACGTCGGCCGCCAGGACACCCCCGTGCCGCGCCCGGCCGGGGTGGTCCCCCTGGTCTCCGGCACCTCGGAGGCCGCCGACGGCAGCCGGGACACGCACACCAACCTGACCCGCCCGGTGTTCGACGGAGCCGCGCCGGTGCAGTCGCACCGGCGCGGCAAACCGGCCCGGCGCGAGGGCGGCGCGCGCCGCCGGCTGATCCCGGTGATCTGCGGCGTGCTCGCCGTCGCGGCGGTCGGCGCGGGCGCGGTGTGGTTCACCCGGGACGAGGGCAGCCCGACCCGACCCGCCGGACAGACCTCCCGCACCCCGCAGCCGACCCCGCCCGGGGCCGCCGGCGGCCCTGCGGGACCGACCGCGGGGCGTACCACCGGTGGCTACACGTGGGCCGCGTTCGCACCGCTGCCCGCCGCCCCGGTGCTGCTCCAGGGCGGCCCGGCGGTGACCCGTACCGACGCCGAGCACAGCTACGTGGTGCAACGTGACGGCGAGGGTGCCCTGTGGTACCTCGGCAGCGACGGATCCCGCTGGGGCGAGTGGCGCCGGCTGCCCACCTTCCGCACCGCGGACGATCCCGCCGTGGTCAGTGCCGCGCCCGGTCGGGTGGACGTGTTCGCAGTCGGTTCGGCCGACAAGCTGCTCTATCGGGCGACCCTGGCCGACGGTCGATTCGGCGAGTGGACCAGGACGGACGCCAAGACCAAGCTCAGCGGCGCGCCCGCGGCGGTCGCCACCGGCGATCGCATCGACATCGTCGCGCGTACCGGCACCGACGGCCTGGCCGCCGGATCGCTCACCGGCTCCGGCTGGAGCGGTTTCACCACGGTGCCCAGCGCGGGGCGGATCGAGGCCGCACCCGCGCTCACCGCCGGCGCCCCCGGCGCGCTGGACGCGTTCGTGGTGCGCGCCGGCGACCACGCGGTGCTGCACATCCCCTTCGTCGACGGCGGTTGGCGCGAGCCCGAACGGGTCGGCCTGACCGCCTCCGCGCGCCCGGCCGCCGCCTACAGTCAGGGCCGGGGCCTGGTCGTGCTCGCCCGCGACGGCAACGGCCGACTGCTCGGCGCGGTGCCCGGCGAAGGCGGCTGGCGGCCGGTCGACCCGAACACCGCCACCGCCGACGCCCCCGCCGCGGTGGCCGCCGGAGTCGACCGGGTGGACGTCTACATCCGGACCGACAACGGTCGACTCCAGGCCTCCTCGTCGAGTCCCGACGCGGGCTGAGTCCGAGCCCGGCCCGCGATCCACTTAGGATGGTGGCGTGGCTGCCGTTGATCCTTCCGAAGAGCTCAAGTCCGTCGAGTCGACCATGACGTCGATCGAGGCCGTCCTCGACCTCGACAAGATGCGGGCCGATGTGGCCGCGCTCAACGAAAAGGCGGCTGCGCCGGACCTGTGGGACGACCCCGAAGCCGCCCAGAAGGTGACGAGTCGTCTCTCGTTCCTACAGGGCGAGCTGCGCCGGGTCGAAGACCTGCGCCGGCGTCTGGACGACGTCAACGTCCTGTTCGAGCTGGCCGAGGCCGAGGACGACGCGGACACCCGCACCGAGGCCGAGAACGAACTCGCCGCGGTGCACAAGTCGGTCGGCGAACTCGAGGTGCGCACGCTGCTCTCCGGCGAGTACGACTCGCGCGAGGCGCTGGTGACCATCCGCTCCGAGGCCGGTGGCGTGGACGCCGCCGACTTCGCCGAGATGCTTTTGCGGATGTACACCCGCTGGGCCGAGCGGCACGGCTACCCGACCGAGGTCTACGACACCTCCTACGCCGAGGAGGCCGGCATCAAGTCGGCCACCTTCGCGGTCAAGGTGCCGTACGCGTACGGCACCTTGTCCGTCGAGCAGGGCACGCACCGCCTGGTGCGGATCTCCCCGTTCGACAACCAGGGCCGCCGGCAGACCTCGTTCGCGGGCGTCGAGGTGCTGCCGGTCGTGGAGCAGAGCGACCGGGTCGACATCGACGAGTCCGAGCTGCGGGTGGACGTCTACCGCTCGTCCGGTCCCGGTGGCCAGGGCGTCAACACCACCGACTCGGCGGTGCGCATCACGCACATCCCGACCGGCATCGTGGTGTCCTGCCAGAACGAGCGCTCGCAGATCCAGAACCGCGCGTCCGCGATGGCGGTCCTCTCCGCCAAGCTGCTCGAGCGGCAGCGCCAGGAGGAGCAGGCCCGGATGAACGCGCTCAAGGGCGAGGGCTCGTCCTGGGGCAACCAGATGCGCTCGTACGTCCTGCACCCGTACCAGATGGTCAAGGACCTGCGCACCGAATTCGAGGTGGGCAACCCGCAGTCGGTGCTGGACGGCGAAATCGACGGTTTCATCGAGGCCGGTATTCGCTGGCGCAAGCAGCAGCAGACCGCCGCCGCGTAGCGGATCGACGGGCGACCCGCGCGTCGAGAAAAGCGGGTCGATATCCCGGTTTGTGACCATGAGGGCCTCCGCGTATTCGCGGGGGCCCTCGTGGTATGCCGCGTTGCGCTTTCGTGCCGATTTTCTCGGCGAATCGGAATTAACCCCGCAACCCTCTCCGAACGCCCTTGACGCGGCATCCACCCGGTTACCAGTCTGAACGGCGGCATTGCCGCGACGCATCCGATCGGGAGTCCGAGGCGCATCGACAGATGGCACGGACGCGCGTCGAGGTGATGCCCAACGGCGTTTGGGACCCCACCCGCGCCGGCGCGGACACGGGGATCTCATCCAACTGGGGGTTAATTGATGACAACCAAAATGCGCGTCCGGACGGCTCGGATAGCCGCCGCCGCGCTGTTCGCGGCGGGTGCGTCCTTCGCGGTCGCGGGCGTCGCGAGCGCGACGGACGGCGGTCCGGACGACGGGTGCGAGCAGACGCACACGTGCCCGGGCGGCGAAACCGCGGGTTCGACCACGGGTAACACCTCCGGTGGCACCGTCGTGGGTGCCACCACGGGCGGCACCGTCGTCGGTGCGACCACGGGCAACACCACGTCCGGTGCGACCACCGGCAACACGACGTCGGGTGCGACCACGGGCAACACGACGTCCGGTGCGACCACGGGTAACACCACGTCGGGTGCGACCACGGGTAACACCACGTCGGGTGCGACCACCGGCAACACCACGTCGGGTGCGACCACGGGTAACACCACGTCGGGTGCGACGACCGGTAACACGACGTCGGGTGCGACGACCGGTAACACGACGTCGGGTGCGACGACCGGTAACACGACGTCGGGTGCGACGACCGGTAACACCACGTCGGGTGCGACGACCGGTGAAACGACGTCGGGTGCGACCACGGGTAACACCACGTCGGGCTCGACCACCGGGAACAGCTCCTCGGGCAGCTCCGGCGCGACCACCTCCGGTGGTGGCACCACGAGCGGTGGCAACACCACCAAGGGCGGTTCCTCGGGCGGTTCCGGCAGCACCTCGAAGGGCAGCTCGGGCGGCGGCAGCACCGGTGGCGGCAACACGTGTGACGCCACGCACGCCTCCGGCGGGCTCGACCTGAACTGCGGTGGCGACGGCAACACCCGCACCACCAGCGGCAACGGCGACCAGCAGAACGCGCCCGTTCGCGACTTCGGTGGCGGCGACACCGCTCCGGCCGCGCAGCAGACCGCGAACAAGGAACTGGCCTCGACCGGTTCCGGCGCCAACATGGCGTTCCTGATCGTCGGCGGTGCCGCGATGGCGGCCGGTGGCTTCACCTTCACCGTGCTGCCGGCGCGGTTCAAGCGCCGTCAGCAGGCCTCCGCGGCCTGAGTCGAAGACTTGTGCCCCGGCGCGGCGGTTCCGGGGCACTGAATCCGCCGTCCCGGCGTTCCGAGCCGGGCGCACCGCGTCATCGCGACTGCGTCTGAGTAACGGTCGGCTCGGGACTACGGACGGTGGGCGGCACCGCAGTGCGACGCCGGGCTTCGGCCCGGCGTCGACGACGGGGCGCCCGCTCGGATCGGTCCGCGTCGGACAGCTGCCGACAACGCCCGATCCGGGTTCCGGAAGCTGCGGAGCGCCGCTGTACAGCGCGAAGGCCCTGGGGGCACCCAGGGCCTTCGTGTTGTCTCGACTTCGTATCGTTCCGAAGGGGTCACGCGCGGGTCGATCACCCGCGCCGTACCCGATTCACCCGGCGGCTCGGCTGCGGCCGGCTCAGCCGCCCACGTGGGCCAGCAGCAGCGCACATACCAGGACCAGCAGTGCGATCGCCGCGAGCATCGCGGGATTGAGTCCACCGGAGTGCTGGAGCCGTTCACGGCTGGCCCGGCACGTCGGGCAGCGACCCTCCGCGACCAGGCCGGCACAGTTCGCGCACACCAGGCGGTCCAAGGTCATCTCGACTCCTCCGCCTCGATTGCTCCGCTATCACGCATCGACACCCATAACGCTCACGACGCGGTGGGAAGTTCCCGTCCCCTTCCACTGTGCCGCTTACACTCACGGAATGGCCATGCCCGACGACCACTCTGTTCGAGCCTGGGCGCCCGGCTCCGGGCAGTGTGGTCCCTTGGCCCCCTCTGTGCCCCCAGCCGTATGCCCTGCCCCCTACACTGGCGCACCGTGATGCAACCGTGATCCGATTCGACAACGTCAGCAAGACCTACCCGAAGCAGCCGCGCCCCGCGTTGCACGACGTCTCCCTCGAAGTGGAGAAGGGTGAGTTCGTCTTCCTCGTCGGGTCCTCGGGCTCGGGTAAGTCCACCTTCCTGCGGCTCGTCCTCAAAGAGGAGCGACCGTCGGTGGGCAACATCTTCGTGGCCGGCAAGGACCTCGGCCGGTTGTCCAACTGGAAGGTGCCCGCTCTGCGCCGCCAAGTGGGCACCGTCTTCCAGGACTTCCGCCTGCTCCCCAACAAGACGGTGTATCAGAACGTCGCGTTCGCGCTCGAGGTGATCGGCAAGCCCCGAGGCACGATCCGCAAGGTGGTACCGGAGGTTCTGGACCTGGTGGGCCTGGGCGGCAAGGAAGACCGGATGCCCGGCGAGTTGTCCGGTGGTGAACAGCAGCGCGTGGCGATCGCCCGTGCCTTCGTGAACCGGCCGATGATCCTCATCGCCGACGAGCCCACCGGCAACCTCGACCCGCAGAACAGCGTCGGCATCATGAAGCTGCTCGACCGGATCAACCGGACGGGCACCACGATTTTGATGGCCACGCACGACCAGGCGATCGTGGACCAGATGCGCAAGCGCGTCATCGAGCTGGAGCAGGGCCGTCTGGTCCGCGACCAGTCTCGCGGCGTGTACGGCTACCAGCACTGATCCACCGGACCACCACGGCGCGGCAGTCCGGCCGCGCCCCTAGCGACTAGGACATCATGCGCGCCCAGTTCGTCCTCTCGGAGATCGGAGTCGGTCTCCGCCGGAACCTGACCATGACGATCGCGGTGATCGTCAGTGTCGCGCTGTCCCTCACGCTGGCCGGAGCGGGTGCGCTGCTGCGGGTTCAGGTGAACGAGATGAAGGACTTCTGGTACGACCGGGTCGAGGTCTCGATCTTCCTGTGTGGCAAGAGCGACAAGGACGCCGGCTGCGCGGGCGGCGAGGTATCCAACGAGCAGCGCGAGGCGATCAAGGCCGAGCTCAGCCGGATGCCGCTCGTGGAGAAGACCTACCAGGAGAGCAAGCAGCAAGCTTTCCAGCACTTCAAGGAGCAGAACAAGGAGTCCCCGCTCTCCGGCAGCGTGACCGCCGACCAGTTGCCGGAATCCTTCCGGGTCAAGCTCAAGGACCCGACCAAGTACTCGGTGGTGGCGAGCGCGTTCGTCGGCAGGCCGGGCGTGCAGTCCGTGCAGGATCAGCGCAAGATCCTGGAGCCGTTCTTCAAGCTGTTGAAGAACGCGCAGTATGCGGCCTACGGCGTGATGGGCTTCATGCTCCTGGTGGCGATCCTGCTGATCGTCAACACGGCCCGGGTGTCCGCGTTCAGCCGTAGGCGGGAAACCGGCATCATGCGGCTCGTCGGCGCGTCGAATCTCTACATCCAGCTGCCGTTCATCATGGAGTCCGCCATCGCCGGGTTGTTGGGCGGCGTGCTGGCCTCCGGCCTGTTGAGTACCGGATTCTTCTTCGGCGTCAAGAAGGGTCTCGGTCAGCAGTTCAACGCATTCGAGTTGATCGGTTGGGGGCCGGTGCTCACGACCCTGCCGCTCCTGGTCCTCTTCGGGGTGCTGATGTCGGCGATCGCGTCGTTCTTCACGCTCCTCAAGTACCTCAAGATCTGACCCGGGGATCCCTTCCGGATCCCACCCGAAGGCCCTGTCCCGCCACGGCGGAACAGGGCCTTCGAACGTATGCATGCGTCCGGATGGGTTCGTATTACTTCCATACCGGTGTGGGTCATGGCAATGTCCGGCAATTCATCGTTTCTTATGATCATGCGCAGAATTCAAACCAGGCGACTCGGTTTCTCGGCGCTCGTGGTAATCACGGCCGCGGTCGGCCTCGTGCCCGCGTACGCCGACGGCGGTGACGCGCGTGCCCGCAAGCAACGCGCCGATGCGTCGGCCAAGGACATGCGGGCCGACCTGGACGCGTCGGCGGCCCGTTTGGCGGCCGCGGAGAGGGCGTACACCGAGGCCGAGGCGGCCGGGCCGGGTGCCCGGGCCGCTCTGGACGCGGCCCGGGCGCGGGTGGCCCAGGCGCAGGCCCGGACGGCCGACCTGAGTCACGGCGCGGAGCTGGCCGACGCCGCGGTGGGCACCGCGGAGACCGAGCTGCGCGACGTGGTGGCCGCGACCCAGGCGGTTCGCGACGACATGACCCGGCTGGTGGGCCAGGCGTACCGCCACGGCGGCATGGCGCAGTTGTCGATCATCCTGCGCGCGCAGACCCCGGCGGAGCTGCTGAGCAGCCTCCAGGGCTATCGGCAGATGCTCCAGGCGGACCGCGAGACGATCGAGCGGCTGGAGCGCACTCGCGACGCGATCGACGTCCGGCGGGCCGAGCTGGAGCGGCGTCGTGAGGAGGCCCGGGCCCGGCACGCGGAGGCCGGGCGGCATCTGGCCGAGGTGGTCGCGCTGGAGAAGGCCGCGGCCGACGCGGCGGCGAAGGTGGCCGCGTTGGCGGCGCAGCGCGAGGCCGCGCTGCGCACCGCGCGCGAGGAGAAGGCGGCCGACCAGCAGCGCTACGCGGCGATCCGGATCGAGCAGAAGCGGCTGAGCGAGTTGGTGAACCGGCGCAACGCGCCGGTCGGCTCCGCCGGTCGACCGGCGTCCTCGACGCAAGGCGGCGCGCTGTCCTACCCGGTGCGCGCGTCGGTCAGTTCGGGCTTCGGGATGCGCTACCACCCGGTCCTGGAGTACACGAAGCTGCACACGGGCACCGACTTCGCGGTCCCCGAAGGCACCTCGGTGGTCGCCGCCCGTGAGGGTACGGTCGTGCAGACCGGCTACAACGCGGCGTACGGCTACCGCGTGGTGCTCTCGCACGGGCGCGTCGGCGGAGTCGCGCTGACCACGACGTACAACCACCTGTCCCGGATCACCGTGCGCGAGGGCCAGCGGGTCTCCCGCGGCGGCCCGATCGGCCGATCGGGCAACACCGGCTGGTCCACCGGCGCACACCTGCATTTCGAGGTGCTCGTGGACGGCGACTTCGTCGACCCGGCGCTGTGGTTGTGAGACCGGGCCCGCGGCGGCGACGGTTTCGGCGCGCGAAGACCACCCACCCGGGCGGGTAATGGGCTTGCGGCCATGCGCGAGAATGCAGGGATCATGGCGAAAGAGACCGGGCGCAAGCTCATCGCGCAGAACAAGAAGGCGCGGCACGACTACCTCATCGAGGACACCCTCGAAGTCGGCCTCGTCCTGACCGGCACCGAGGTCAAGTCGTTGCGAGCCGGCAAGGCGTCCCTGGTGGACGGCTACGCGAGCATCGACGGCGGCGAGGTGTGGCTGCACAACGTGCACATCTCGGAGTACTCGCAGGGCACGTGGACGAATCACGCGGCGCGGCGCAAGCGCAAGCTGCTGCTGCACCGGCACGAGATCGACAAGCTGATCCAGGCGACCCAGGAAACGGGTCACACCCTGGTGCCGCTCAGCCTGTACTTCAAGGACGGTCGGGCCAAACTCGAACTGGCGCTGGCCAAGGGCAAGAAGAACTACGACAAACGGCAGACCCTGCGCGAACAGCAGGACAAGCGCGAGACGGAGCGCGTGATGTCGAAGTACGTGCGCGGCCGCCGTCAGTGATCGGCGGGCGATGATCGTTCGCGGCGCGCACCACCGGGAATGAAGTGGACCGGTCCGACGTTGGACCGTACGATGTGCCTGGTTCGGGTCGAGCAAGTGTGGCGATTCGGGCCGTCGAGCAGGACACCCGGGTTCCTCGGAGCCTCGGTGGTTGCTTGAAAACTCAATAGGGGGTGATCGGTTTCGACTGCGGCTGTCGAAGCAGAGGAAGCGAGCCGAGGAAGCGACAATGATCTCGTTAACCATATGTCGCAAACAAATAATCGCCGATACCAAGCGCGATTCCTTCGCCCTCGCTGCCTAAGCGAGTATCCGAAGGTGTCAGACCGGGTGCGTCCCCGCCCCGGACCCTGGCATAATCTAGGGGACTCCACCGTACGACCCGGTTACGGGGTCATGCGGGACAAAAAACAGTAACTGGGCCCGTCGGTGTCTTGTCCACGTGAACACCGGGGCCGAGAAAATCGTTGTGGACTGCGCTCGGAGAAGCTCTGGTTTTGCACCGTAGGACGCGGGTTCAATTCCCGCCACCTCCACCCCTGTTGACGAAAAGGCCCGGTGTGCTCGCACGCCGGGCCTTTTCGCGTGCCCGTTCGGGTGGGTGCGACGCGTTCCCGAAAACGCGACGAACCGGCGACCTCTGGGCCGCCGGTTCGTGATGTCGAGGACACCGACCCGCCAATGCTCGCCTCTCGGCAAGTGGTCCCTCGTAGGGACTAATGGTTGGGCCCGGGGGCTTGGATCGAGCCGGTGTCGTCGACCAGCGTAACCGACCACGCGCCCGACGCCGGAATGATCGGCGAAGGACGAGGATCACAGTTTGCGGTGCCGGCCGCTTCGGGTAAGGCGGGCCGCGGCGCAGCCCCCGGCCTCGCCCGTGTCCACGAAGTGAGACCATCGGGAGCGATGCGACGCCGTGGGAAACGGGCGTCGCAGCGATCGGAGGAGAAAGAGTTCATGCCCGCAGCGCCCAGCGCCTCGTACTCGATCACGGCTCGACTGGAGGTCCCCGCGGGGGGCCGATCGGTCAGTCGACTCACCAACGCGGTCGAATCCGCCGGGGGGTCGGTCACCGCGCTCGACGTCACCGCGTCCGGCCACGAGCGCCTGCGGATCGACGTCACGATCGCCGCAACCTCGACCGACCACGCCGATCGGCTCGTCGCGGCGGTCCGGGAGATCGAGGGGGTCACCCTCGGCAAGGTCTCGGACCGTACCTTCCTGATGCACCTCGGCGGCAAGATCGAGATGCAGTCCAAGCATCCGATCCGCAACCGTGACGACCTCTCGATGATCTACACCCCGGGTGTGGCGCGGGTGTGTCTGGCCATCGCGGAGAACCCGGACGACGCGCGCCGGCTGACCATCAAGCGCAACACCGTCGCGGTGGTCACCGACGGCTCCGCAGTGCTGGGCCTGGGCAATATCGGCCCCAAGGCCGCGCTGCCGGTGATGGAGGGCAAGGCGGCCCTGTTCAAGCGGTTCGCCGGGATCGACGCGTGGCCGATCTGCCTGGACACCCAGGACCCGGACGAGATCGTGCGGGCCGTGCAGGTGATGGCGCCGGGCTTCGCCGGGATCAACCTGGAGGACATCTCCGCGCCGCGCTGCTTCGAGATCGAGCGCCGGCTGCGCGAGACGCTGGACATCCCGGTCTTCCACGACGACCAGCACGGCACCGCGATCGTGGTGCTGGCGGCGCTCACCAACGCGCTGCGGGTGGTCGGCAAGAAGATCGAGGATGTGCGCATTGTCATGTCCGGCGCGGGCGCGGCGGGCACGGCGATCCTCAAACTGCTCCTCTCCGCCGGCGCCGGACACGTGGTGGCCGCGGACGTCCAGGGCGTGGTGCACACCGGCCGCGCGGGCATGGGCGAGGACCTGCGCTGGATCGCCGAGCACACCAACGAGCAGGGCCTCACCGGCACCCTCAAGGAGGCTGTGGTCGGCGCGGACGTGTTCATCGGCGTGTCGGCGCCGAACGTACTTGACGGCTCCGACATCGCCGCGATGGCCCACGACTCGATCGTGTTCGCGCTGGCCAACCCGGATCCCGAGGTGGACCCGGTGGCGGCCCTGGAGTACGCCGCGGTGGTCGCCACCGGCCGCAGCGACTTTCCCAACCAGATCAACAACGTGCTGGTTTTTCCGGGTGTCTTCCGAGGTCTGGTGGACGCGCAGAGCCGGCACATCACCAACGACATGCTGCTCGCCGCCGCGCGGGCGCTGGCGTCGGTGGTCTCCGACGACGAAGTGAACCCGAACTACATCATTCCGAGTGTTTTCCACCCGGAGGTGTCCGCCGTGGTGGCGGCGGCGGTGCGGGACGCGGTGTTGGCGGAGCGTCAGAGCCCTGCGGGATGATCGTCGTACTGTCCGTACGGATCCCGGTTGCAGAGGCCCCCGAACGGCCCCGTAATCTGCCGGAACCGCGAAATCACGGGGCTTTCCCAGTGATTTCGCGTGTCCTTGATTAGCTTCCGGGCATGGATGAGTGCAGGATTCGTCCCCGGGGCAAGAACAGCGAGTTGGACTGCACCACGTTTGCGACCACGTTCGTGGCCGTCGACGGAGGTCAGCAAGACACGGGAGTGACACATGAACCGCAGTGAGCTGGTAGCCGCCCTCGCGGAGCGCGCCGACGTGACCCGCAAGGACGCGGATGCCGTACTGAGCGCGCTCGCCGACGTCGTCGGCGAGATCGTCGCCAAGGGCGACGAGAAGGTCTCGATCCCGGGCTTCCTCACCTTCGAGCGCACCCACCGCGCTGCCCGCACCGCGCGGAACCCGCAGACCGGTGACCCGATCGACATCCCGGCCGGCTTCGGCGTCAAGGTTTCGGCGGGCTCGAAGCTCAAGGCCGCGGCCTCGGGCAAGTAAGCCCGTAGCGCCCCGGTGGAAAACCGGAAGGGCGGCTTCCCCTCGGGGGAGCCGCCCGGGCCGGGG
>NZ_JBEXCV010000079.1:0-39500 GCF_040605455.1 Embleya sp. NPDC005575
AAGCGCCGGCCGGGCTGTTTGGCCTCAAGCGCCGGCCGGGCTGTTTGGCCTCAAGCGCCGGCCGGGCTGTTTGGCCTCAAGCGCCGGCCGGGCTGGGTGGCCTCGCGTGTTGGTTGGGGGGTGCTTGGGTGGGTTGGGGTCAGGTGATTGATTTGGTTAGCCAGCGGAAGACGTCGGGGACCATTCGGCGCCAGACGTCGGTGCCGTGGCCGCCGCCGCCGATTTCGGCGAGGGTGATGGCGGTGGGGGGTTTGGCGATGGCCTTCAGGGCTTGGGCGTCGCCGTAGCCGTCGCCCTTTTCGCCGGCCAGGTAGAGGGAGACCTTCGGGGGCTGGGCCGCGCCCTTGAGGATGGTCAGCGGGTTCGCCGACACGCGCAGTGCCGGGTCCTTGGACGTGACCGAGTCGGACTCGCCCTTGGGGTCGTTGTAACCGGACAGGCTCACGCCCGCGCTGTAACGGTCCGGGTGCAGCAGCGCCATCCGGATCGCGCAGTGACCGCCGGCGGAGTAGCCCGCGATGGCCCAGTGCTTGGGGTCGGTCTCGGCGCGGAAGTTGTCGATCACCATGCGGCGCACGTCGCCGGAGATCCAGGTGTCCGCGTTGGCCTTGCCCGGCACGTCCGCGCAGCCGGTGTCCTCGTTGCCCGCGAGCAGCTTGGTCCGCGGCGAGACCAGGATGAACGGCGCCACCTCGCCCTTGTTCATCAGGTTCTTCAGTTGCTTGTTGACGTCCAGCGTGCCGAACCAGGCCTTGGCCGAGCCCGGGTAGCCGGGCAGCAGTTCGACGACGGGGAACTTCTTGTCCGCGAACGCCGGATCCTTGTACTGCGGCGGCAGCCACACGTAGACCTCGGCCTCGATGGCCGACTGCGGTCCCTTGAGGTTGGTCTGCTGGACGCCGTCGCCCATCTTGCCGTCGGACGCGGGCTCGAACTTGCTGAGCAGCTTCTGCTCGGGCGCCGCCGGCGCTTCCGGTTCGCGGGCCTCGGTCACATGGCCGCCACCGGTGCCCAGGAAGTCGTCCCAGGTGTCGTAGAGGCTGTTCGCGTTGTTGACCATCACGAAAACCATCAGGATGGCCGTCGCCTGGCAGGTGACCAGCATGAACAGCCGGCCGACGATTCTGACCGCCTTCGGCCCGGGAATGCGGTTCCACGCGACCAGAGCCAGCACGAGGGCGGCGATCGCGAGCAGGATGGTCGTTATATAGAAGGGAGTACCGGTCAGGCTCACTGTGGTCTTCCAGGGGGATTCAGCGACGGTCCGGACACGGTCAGTCGGCGGTGGGCGGGGGCATGTGCCGGCCGAGCCAGCCGAGCAGATCCGGGAGCATCTTCTTGAAGTGCGAAGTCAGATGCCTACCACCGGGCTGCTCGTAGTACTCGATGCGTACGGGTGGTGCGGCCTTCGCGACGAAGGCCTTGACCAGACGGACCTCGGCCGCATCCCCGCCGCCCGCGGTCGCGAGCACGTCGATGTCGGCCTTGCCCGCCGCGATCAGCTTCTCCGGGCTGTTGGCGAGCCGCTCGGCCTCGTAGCCCTTCCACAATGGTGAATCCGGGTTGAAGTAGCCGTCGATCGGCACGGCGACCTTGAACTTGTCCGGATGCTGGAGGGCGAGCTTGACGCTGCAGAACGCGCCGGTGGACGCGCCCATCAGCCCCCATCCAGCCGGGTCGCGCAGGGTACGGAAGTTGGCCTTGACCAGGTCGGGGATGTCCTGGGACATCCAGGTGCCCATCTTGGGCTGCCCCGGGATGTCACTGCATTCGAGGCTGCGCTTCTCGTCCTTCTCCAGGTTCTGCACCGGCATCACCATGATGAACGGATGGGACTTGCCCGCCCTGGCCTGCTGCACGGCCTCCTGTTGGATCGGCAACTGGTTGTCGGTCCAGGTGTTGTAGCCGTTGCTCTGGCCACCCGCGTAGAGCGTGAGCACCGGGAAGCCGTGCTTCGCATAGGCCGGGTCGTTGTACTCCGGGGGAAGCCACACCCACACCTTGCCGGTGACACCCGACTTGGGGCCGGTATACGAGGTCATCAGGATCGGCCCGACCGAGGTGGTCGTGGCGGTCGTGAAGTTCGTCGTGGGGCCGGTCGGCATCACGGCCTTGCTGGGCGTGGCCGGTTTGACGGGCGGACTCGCCGCGCCGCCCGGCCGGGACGGCGCCGCCGTGGACTTGGCGTGTTCGGTCGTCGCATCGCCGGACGAGCCGCACGCGGACGCGGTCACCGCGACGAGTACGGCACCGAGCAATGCCGTCGTGCGACGACGGCGTGCGGAAACGGGGATCAAGGGAAGGGCTCCGGCAGGCGTCAGGGGTGCTGTTGACAAAAACGACCCTAACCGGACAGCGAGACGGTCATTCGACGGCTCTGTAACAGCCGTCCATCGATCGGCGGGACGAAAACAATGTTTTCGTGATTTTACCGTGACCGAGTCACCCCTTCGGCGGAGCCGCGCGTGACTTTCGGCGACGACGTGGGTAGCGGCGAGAACGCCATCGGCCGCAATCAGGAGTCGCGCTTGTCCCTCACCGCCCCCGTCCCGCGACCGCCCTCCCCGGATTCGAGCCCGAGTTCGAGATCGGGGCCGATTCCGCGTACGCACGGACTGCGCGCGACGGTCGTGGTGGCCCTGATGATGTTGTTCCTGATCGCGATCCCGTACCTGCTCAACCACTCCGTCGTCGGCGCCGCACCGGTGCGCGCCGGCCAGGTGGTCACGCTGGGCACCTTCCGCTACCGGCCGTCGCCCGGCTGGCAGATCGACCGGGGTGCCTCCCAGGCCGATCTGGTCAGCGTGTTGGTCAAGGGCGCGACCACGTACCGGCTGACCCCGCTGGGCCGGCAGTCCTCGGCGGCGGGCGCGTTCAAGGCGGCATCCCGCCGTTACGAGGCGACCGGACGCGGGCGGATCGGCGGCGACCCGGCCTCGGTGACCACCGCACGCGGACTGACCGGCCTGGTCGCGCCGATCAGCGGGAACACCGTGGCCGGCACGCTGACGGTCCTGGTCGCCGGCGGCCAGGGCCTGGGGGTCTCGCTTACCGCCCGGTTCAGCGTGCCGCTGACCGGCGCGATCGCCGACGACGTGGTGACCATGCTGGATTCGATGGAGGTGGTCGACTCGTGAGCGTGGCTCCGTTGACCGATCGTCGGGGTCGTCGGGACGCGGGCGGCATCGTGCAGCCCGCGCGCGCGGCGTTCTGGCTGTATCCGATCGTGCTCGCGCTCGGCGCCGCGAGTGTGGTGCCCAACTTCATCCGGCTGTCCTCGGCCGCGCCCTCCGGCGCGATCGTGCTGAGCGTGGTGATCCACACGTTGTGGCTGATCCCGGCGCTCGCGGTGATCACCCATCTGGACCTGTTCGAGCGCGAGCCGCTGTCGTTCTGCGTGGCCGCGGTGCTCTGGGGCGGCGTGGTGGCGACCGGGTTCGCGCTCGTGGCCAACGACAACGTGCTCAGCTATCTGGCCAAGCTGGATCCGAAGTTCGCCACCGACTGGGGTGCCTCGATCTCGGCGCCGGTGGTCGAGGAGACGCTCAAGCTGCTCGGCGTGGTGGTGCTGATCCTGATCAACCGCCGAGTCTTCGAGAGCGTGCTCAACGGCTTCGTCGTCGGCGCGCTGGTGGGTCTCGGGTTCCAGGTGGTCGAGAACGTGATGTACGCGCTGAACGCGGCGATCCAGGCGGGCGAGACCTGGGCGAGCGGGATCATGGCCGGCTTCTTCGTCCGCGCCATCGTCAACGGGTTGTGGAGCCACGCGGCGTTCACCGCGATGACCGGCGCGGGCGCGGCGTACGTGGTCGTCGGCGTGCGACGGCCGATCGCGGTGCGGCTCGCGGCGGCCGGCGCGCTGTACTTGGTCGCGTGGGCCCTGCACTTCGTGAACAACTCGCCGATCCTGGAGCTCGTCCTGGAGCGCACCGACTGGTATCTGACCATCGTGCAGATCGTGCTCAACGGGCTGGTCGTGCTCGCCATCGCGAGCTTCGTCTACCGGCTCGCGGCCCGGCAGGAGTATCGCTGGTTCGCGCGTGCCGTGGGCGACGAGCCGGACCTGCTGCCGCTGCGCGAACTCGCCGCGCTCGCCTCGAACAGGACCCGCAAGGAAGCGGTGGAGGCGGCCCGACGCGATCACGGCCGCAAGGCGGCCCGGGCGCAGAGCCGATTGCAGCGCGCCCAGTTGGGCTACGGCGTCGCGCTGGCCCGCTCCGCCGACCCGGACACCGACCCCGGCGTGGCCCGCTGGCACCGGCGGATCGACCTGGCTCGGGTCCAAGTGGTGGCCGCCGACTCGGAACCGCCCGAGTCGCCCGACGCGCCGACGTCGCATGCCAAGGTGCGCCGCGAACTGCCGGAGGTGCCATAGCCGCCGGTCGTCGGGGCCTCGCTCGGCCGGCGGCGGGCCGGATCCGGCCGGTGTCGGCGCGGCGCGGCGGCGCCGACCCGACAACCGATCCGGATTCGGTCGGTCAGCGACAGGTGTGCGAGTCCGGCGCGGTGTGCCGGTTCGCCTGTCGGGGCCATTCGGTGTCCTGTGTCCACACCGTCTCGTCGAGATCGGTGAGCCGGTCCTCGCGCAACAGGTCCCTGGGTGCGGTGCTGAGGTCACGACGGCCGAGCGAACGCACCACCAGGAGTACGGTCAGGCCGAGCAGACACGCGGACACCGCGAGCACGACGAGTCCGTCCATGGTGCCCTCCCCATCTACTTATAGGGCAGTTGCCCTCCATGGTCCCGTGCGGAGCCGAGGTTGTGAACCCGACGCAGATGAACACCGGGCGACGGGTTGGGTCGTGTGGTCACCGGGCGTCCGGGGGTTCGGTGTCGGCCATGATCCGGCGTTGTCGCTCGGTTCCCGTATCGAAGAACGCGTCCAGGTACTCGGTAGGTTCCAGCGGGCTGTCCCGGGCCAGTGAGAAGACCTCCGTGCCGTGTCCGATCTGCGCGTCGAAGAGCCGGAACGCCTGTGCCAGACCCAGATATTCGGCGTCGTCCACGTCGCGGGCGTATTCCAGGGCGTCGGCCTCGGCCAGCGCGATGGCCTCGGCGAAGCTGCCGGCGCGCCACAACGTGATGCGTTCCTCGTAGATGTCCGGCTGATGACGGAACAGACAGCGGACGCAGTGCCAGGCGGGTTCCTCGGTGTGCGTCGGGGTGTCAGGCGATTCGGTCACGCGGCCGAGTGTGCCGGCGCCCGGTCACGGGTTCGGCACGTTTGCCCTTCGGGACCGGTACGCCGGCGTGCCCTCGCGAACCGCCGCACCGCGAGGTCGTGGTCGGCGCGCCCAGGTGGGCGGCGACGACCGGGCGCATCCGGTCCGAGGTGACCTGCGCCGGGCGCATCGCGGCGTGTACCGCGAGGTTGTCCAGGAGGGCGTGCAGGCGATCGGTCGTCCCGCTCGTGTTCTTCGGTGGTGCTCCTGCTCTTCACCTAGCGGCCGACGGATCCGGCCGAGCACTTGGTGGCGCACGGCCTGCCGGTCAACGAGGGCGAAGTGGCGATGCGGGCGCGGTGGCGTCGGAGCAGGCCGGCCGAGGCCGCGCTCCCGGCCGGGTTGCGGATCGAACCGGTGCGCACGCGCCCGGGGTTGCTCGACTTCGCCGAGGTGCTCGCCGCGCTCTGGACGCCGTCCGCGCAGGCTGCTTGCGATGGGCCGGGCGCGGGGCCCGGGTCCGTTACTTGAGCAGTTCCGGGTGCAGTGCCTCGACCATCCGGCGCATGCCGTCCCGCCAGTGCACGCTGGTGCGGCCGGTGATCTCGTGCATCCGGGTCAGGTCCAGCGTGACCGAGTCGATGGTCGCGTCGGTGGGATTGAACTCGGGTGTGACGCCCGTGAGTTCGGCCAGATAGCCGCACCACTCCTCGATGCTCACCGGGTCGCTGCCGCCCCAGTTGACGGTGGTGACCTCGGGCGTGGCCGCCGCGAACAGCGCGGGGAGCGTGCCGGCGATATCGTCCACGTGGATCGGGTGGTAGATGCTCGGCGCGTTGGTGTGCACGTCGATCGGCGCGCCGCCGAGCATCATCTCCAGGTGGATGCCGGGCCAGCCGCCGTTGTCGCCGTAGGGCACCGACAGGCGCGCGATCGTGGTCGGCAGCGCGAAGCGGCGCGAGCCCCAGCGGGCGGCGCCCTCGGCCGCGATCTTGCAGATGCTGTACGTCTCCAGGAACGACCACACGCCGTGGTTGTCGCCGAGCGACGCGCCTTCGGCAAGCTCCTTGTGGCCGGCGGGCTGATACACCGCGGTGGAGGAGCAGTGCAGGAACGCCCGGGCGGCCTGGTGGTGTTCCATCAGGGACAGGACGCCTCCCGCATTCGCGTCCAGGTCCACGTTCCAGTCGCCGTTCTTGGCGACGGCGAAGTTGACCACGTAGTCGGCGTCGGCGGGCAGCGCCGCGACGTCGCCGGCGGCCAGGTCGATCCGTACGCATGTGACGCCTGCGGCCTCCAGGCGCTCGCGGGCCTCGTCGTCGTGGAAGCGGGCTGCGCCGTATACGTCATTGTCCCGGGCGAGGATCTTGGCGACCGGTTCGGCGACTTGGCCGGTGACTCCGGTGACGACGATTTTGGCGCCTGTGAGGGTCGATGCCATGGGGGTCCTCCGTGCGGGTCGCTGCGCTTTGCTTGCGGGATGGGTTTTGGCTGGGTTCGCGGGGAACGGGTGCGGTCCGGGGGGGCCTTTTTGTCCTCAAGCGCCGGACGGGCTGGGGGTCCCGGACGGGCTGGGGGTCCCGGACGGGCTGGGGGTCCCGGACGGGCTGGGGGGCGGGGGTGCCGGGCGGGTTGGGGGATGCCGGCCGGGTTGGGGGGCCGGATGGGCTGGGGTGTGGTGGTGGGCCGGGGATGCGGGTTGTTGTTGGGGTGTTTTGTGGGCGGCTTGGTTTTGGATGTCGGACGGGCTGGGTTGTGTTCGAGTGTCGGGTGGGTGGGGTAGGTGTGGGCGCACGTTAGTGCAGGATGCGGTTGGGGGGAAGGGAGGGACGAGGGGGTTCCCTTATGTGGGGGTGCGGGCGGAACGGGGGGTGTCGGTTGAGCGTCTTCGGTGGCGGGGGATCGACGTTCGGGGGCAGCCATGGGTGTGACGGGGCACTGCCGACTGTGTGGGACTCCGGTCGCGGACGAGCGCCACGGATATTGCGAAGGGCCGCTGTGTGGGGCCGATCTGGCCGGGCAGCGGGTGGGGAATCCGGCGCTCGGGGTACAGGTCGGATTCGAGCGGGCGCGGGTGGCGGCGGCCCTCGGGGACGTGGTCGAGGCGCGGTTGGTGGTGCGCAATCGCGGGGGCGCGGCCGAGCGGTTCCGGGTCCGCGTGTTCGACGCGGAGCGGGTCGCGGTGGTGGAGCCGGAGCGGGGTGCGCCGATCGGGCCGGGTGCGCAGGTGGTGTGGATCGTGCGCTACCGGGTGCCGCGAGAGGTGGGTCCGGTGGGCGCGGGTGCGTCCGGCGGGTCGGCGGCGGGGTTGCTGTATCACGCGGCGGTGCGAGCCGAGGCGGTGCGCGATCGGCGGGTGGGGGCGGCTGCGGTGCTGGATGTGCGGATTCGCGGCGGTATCGACCGGGCCGACCCGATGTCCAGCGGTGAGCCGCGCTTCAGCGCGTCCAGTCGGGGGCGTGCCGTGCGACCAGGCGCTGCCACGCGGGGACGCCGCCCTTGAGCGGCCAGGCCCGGGTCAGGCCGTAGCCCTCGCGCAACCGGTGCAGGTCCCGCGCGAGTTGCCGGCTCGCGTCGCGTACCGCGTTCCCGACGGCTGCCTCGGGAACACCGGAGATCGCGGCCATCCGCTGCTCGTACCCGCCCACCGGGCCGGCCACGTATGCATCGTGTTCCGTCGGGCGGGAGAGCACCAGCAGCGGCGGCACCCGACCCTCGGCCAGCGACGCGGCGAGCCGGTCGTGGCCGTCGAGGACCACGTGTGTCTGGAGCATGCTGATCCACCACACCAGGACCGGGGGCAGCGAGCCGTCCCGAACCTGCTTGCGATACGCCTTGACTCGCCCGTGCTCGGCCGACGCGAGCGGGCGCAGCGGCAGGATCTCCCAGTAGTGGTAGGTGTGCGCGTTGAAGTCGATGCGCCCCTCGGGCCACGCGGGCAACGTCGGCGCGGCGAACTCCGGAAAGCGCAACCGGGTGCGATCCATGTCCCGCGACAGCGCCCACGCACCGCCGTACAGCGGCCCGGTCCGGCTCAGCTCGTCCGCCATGCGATGCGCCCAACGGGCATACCAGACAGGGTCGTTCGGGGTGCCCAGGGCGCGTGCGTCGGCGGCACGCAGCGGCGCGAGCGGGGAGCGGTACGGGGTGGGGCAGCGGTAGTCCACGCCGTACCAGTCGGGGTCGACCTCGGCGAGCAGCAGCGGCGCCGCGTCGGCTTCGGAACCAGTTTCGGCCGACGCGTCGACCAGGACGAACCTGCGGTTCCGCGCCGCCAGGAGCCGCAACGACGGCCGCGCCGACTCGGGTACGTCCAGGAGCAACGCGTGCCAGTCGCCGCCCGGCCGGGTGAGATTCGTGCGGTTCATCCGGTGATCCTAGGGCCGCGACCCCGAGGTGGCCGGCAACATGTCCGGAATGAAGGCATCTCTGTGGTTCACCTGGACCCTGTCGGGTTCCGGCTGGGCCGACTGCACCATCGCCGACATCTCCGGAGAGGCGCAGTTGGTCGTCTCCTACGTCGCCTACGCACCCGAGGAACTGATCGACGCGGTGACCCGGCTCGCGCTCGGCGAGCCGGGCGATCACAAGGTGATGTTCGAGGCCGAACCGAACGGCTATCTGTGGCACCTGAGTCCGGACGGCGACGCGGTGGACGTCCGGATCGTCGAATACGCCGACGCGTCCGTGCGCACCCGGCCCGGCGACGTGTTGTGGGAGGCGCGCCACCCGATCGAGGTGCTCGCGCGAAGTGTGCTGCGCGGATTCGACCGGGTGGCCTTCGACCTCGGCGAGGACGGCTGGTACACCGACTGGCGACGGCCGTTTCCCCGCCGCGAGTTGGAGGCCCTGCGGACGGCCTGGCACAAACCGAGGATGTGAGCGGTCTTCGTCCTTGGCATGGAAGTAACCGGTCGCCCGCGCACCGGGAGGTGCGTTGCTTCGTCGGGAAGCCCAGGGCGATGGGGGCGTCGGCGACATTGATTTTCGGCGTGCCGAGGTGCCGGACGGTTCGATGGTGCGACGCTGGGTTGCATGACCGCACCTCGTGACCCATCCGCTCCGGACGTGACCATTCATACCGGCGGCGCACTGTGGCCCACGCCGGGGCAGTTGCGCGCCGAACTGCCGGACGGGGCAAGGGAGGAGTTCGAGGACGAGTACGGCCGGGCGCTGGACTACGCGCGCGACGCGGGGGATCTGGCCCAGCTCGCGAACGTGCTGATCCCGTGGCAGCGGCGGCTCGTCCACCATCGCAACGGGGACTACGAGGCCGTGTTGGAGCGGGCCCGGCGGATCCGGGACGGCGACCTGTCGGGCGTCGTCCCGGCGCGGGTGGACCGGTTGATCCGGGCTCAGCGGTGAACTACGGCGTCGAGTATCACGTCGAGGCCGAGGCGATCCGGCGGACCCTGCCGGCCGCCGCGCGCCGGGCCTGGGGCGAACTGGAACGACGGTTGCGCAAAGACCCGTGGGATGCGGGCGCGCGGATGAGCGGCGGCCTCAAGGACACCCTGGAGGCGGCATTCGCGGCGCACGGCTTCGCGACGTACATCGTGCAGGAGAACCGGGTGATGGTGAGCGTGATCAACCTGGTGTGGATCGGGTGAGCTCTTGGTGCCGGGTGCCGGGTGCCGGGTGCCGGGTGCCGGGTGCCGGGTGCCGGGTGCCGGGTGCCGGGTGCCGGGTGCCGGGTGCCGGGTGCCGGGGTCGGGGCTCGGTTCAGTCGGTCGTGAGGGTGAAGTGGTGGGTGGGGAAGGTCAGCGGGATGTCGGTCGGCCCGGTCGGGCAGGTCGCGTGCACGGTGCCGGTCGGGGTCAGATCCAGGGTGCCGGTGTGGAAGGACCGGGGCACCTGGAACGCGAGTTCGACCGAGGCGAGGTAGAGATTCGGCTGCGGTGAGGCGTTCAGGACCGGGACGCGGCGGCCGTCCGAAAGGCGGAGCACCACCTCGTCGGCGAGCTTTTGGCCGTAGGCGAAGGTGCAGTCCGCCGGGCGGGGACCGACGGAGTCGCCGGCGGTGGTCGGGCGCAGTCGAGCGTGCAGGCCGATCAGGACGAACTTCGTACCCTGTGGGGCGGTGCCCACCTGCGGCAGGCGATCGGTGACCCGGGGCGGTTCGGGCGCGGTGGTGACGCCCACGGCCAACTCGAAGGCGACCGGGTGACCCTGCCATGAGGTCGTGGCGGACACGACGCCGTCGGAATAGCCGGTGATCTCCCGATCCTGGGCGGCGGCCGCAGTATCGCCGCAGGCCGCGCAGCACGCGGCGGCGAGCAGGGCGAGGACGGTCGGTGGTACCGCGCCACGCCGCACGGGCACACTCCGCCGTGGCCTGGGCACGTACTGGCCTCCTAGATCCTGGTTGCCCCGCCCATGCAACCAGGGCTTCGGCCCGGGGGACACCTTTGCGGGTGGATCGGCGGGAAGTCCCTCACCCGTCCTCACCACCGACGCGGACGGTCGGCCGCGCGGGTGGATCCCGGTCGGCGCAGCTTGTGGGCGGGGCATCGGGGCGGCGCGGTTTCCGGGTGTCATATCGTCTGGAATCCGTCGGTCACAGCGCCGCGGGAACGGGAACGGGAGAGAACGAACGATGACGGAGCACGAATTGCCGGCCGAACGGTTCGAGGAGAACCGGAGCCACCTGCGGGCGGTGGCGTATCGCATGCTCGGCTCGCTCAGCGAGGCCGAGGACGCGGTCCAGGAGGCCTGGCTGCGCCTGGACCGCTCCGACATCGGCGATGTGCACAACCTCGGCGGCTGGCTGACCACCGTGGTCGGGCGGGTGTGTCTGGACATGCTGCGCTCGCGCAAGTCCCGGCGCGAGGACATGTGGGACACCCATGTGCCGGACCCGATCGTCTCCCGCGCGGAGGGGGGCGACCCCGAGGAACTCGCGGTGCTCGCCGACTCGGTCGGACTGGCCATGCTGGTCGTGTTGGATACGCTCCCGCCCGCCGAGCGACTGGCCTTCGTCCTGCACGACATGTTCGCGATGCCGTTCGACGACATCGCCCCGATCGTGGACAAGTCGACGGCGGCGACCCGGCAACTCGCCAGCCGGGCCCGGCGCAAGGTGCAGGGCGTCGCACCCGAGCCGGACCTGCCCCGCCAGCGCCGGATCGTGGACGCCTTCCTCGCCGCATCCCGAGGCGGCGACTTCCAGGCCCTGCTGGACCTGCTCGACCCCGACGTCCTGCTCCGCGCCGACACCGGCGGCGGCCCGATCGGCGTGTCGCAACTGGTGCGCGGCGCCCGCGCGGTGGTCGAGCAGGCGCTGAGCTTCGCCCGCTTCGCGCAGTACGCCCGACCCGTGCTGATCAACGGCGCGCCAGGCCTGCTGAACGCGCCGGGGGGCCGCGCGTTCGGGCTGATGGACTTCACCATCGTCGGCGACAAGATCGTCGAGATCAACATCCTCGCCGACCCCACCCGCCTGGCCCGGCCCGAGATCGAGGACCTGGCCGGTCCGACCGAGCCGGTCGACCCGAAGCTCGGGGGGCTGCTGGGGCTGCCCACCGAATGAAGCGGCGGGCCGACGCCTGCGCCGACGTGACCGCGTCGGCGCCGGCGTCGGCGGGTCGGCGCCGTGGGCCCATTTCGGGTCGCCCGGGTGCTGTCGACGGCCCGACTCCGCTGTGGGTCGGGCCCGTTCGACCGCGGGTGGGGTCAGTTCGACGGGCCCGTGGTGCCCGGGTGGTTCGGAGCACTGGACGTACCCGGGGTGCCCGGGGTGATCAGGCCGCTTTCGTAGGCGAAGACCACCGCCTGGGCGCGGTCGCGCAGGTCGAGCTTGTCCAGGATGCGGCTTACGTGGGTCTTCACCGTCTGCTCGGCGAGCACGAGATGGGCGGCGATCTCGCCGTTGGAGCGGCCCTGCGCGATCAGCCCGAGCACCTCGGTCTCGCGCGGGGTGAGGATGCCCAGACGGGTGGAATTCGCGCGGGTGATCGGCCGGTTGCGGGCGAAGTCGGCGATCAGCCGACGGGTGATCGAGGGCGCGAGCAGTGCGTCGCCGGCCGCGACGATCCGGACCGCGGCGATCAGATCGGCCGGCGAGGCGTCCTTGAGCAGGAAGCCGCTCGCGCCCGCACGCAGCGCCTCGTACACGTAGTCGTCGATGTCGAACGTGGTCAGCATCAACACCTTCGGCACCCGGTCGAACCCGTCCGGTTCGCAGAGCAGTTCGCGGGTCGCGGCCAGGCCGTCCAGGATCGGCATCCGGACGTCCATCAGGACCACGTCGGGCCGGGCCTCCCGGGTCAACCGCACGGCCTCGCGGCCGTCGGCCGCCTCGCCGACCACCTCCAGGTCCGGCTGGGCCGCGAGCAGCGCGGCGAAGCCGGCGCGGATCATGGCCTGGTCGTCGGCGATCACTACGGTGGTCATGCCGCTCCGGGGGTGGTCGGGGCCGGCGTGGCGTCGGCCGGCGGTAGGGGAAGCATGGCAGCGACCCGGAAGCCGCCGTCGGGCAGCGCCTCGGTGTGCAACTCGCCGGCCAGCATCGCGACCCGCTCGCGCATGCCGATCAGACCCTGGCCGGTGCCGGTGCCGGTGCCGGTGCCGGTGCCGCTCGGGCCGGAGTCCGCGGTGCGGTCGTGGGTCTCGACGGGTCTGCGGGGCGCTCCTGCGGCTCCTGCCGCTCCGGGTGCTTCGGCCGTGCCGGCGGCCCTGGGTGATTCGGGGGCTTCGGGCGCTTCCGGCGCGGAGTTCACCACGGTGATCCGCAGCGCCGAGCCGTCCCCGGCCACGGTGACCCGGACCGTGGCGCCCGCCGCGTGCCGGACCACGTTGCTCAGCGACTCCTGGATCAGTCGGTACGCGGAGAGTTGTACGCCCACCGGCACCCGATCCGGCGTGGGCACGGTGTCCGCGACGGACAGGTGCGCGTCGAGGCCGGCGCGGTGTGCGGTCTCGATCAGCACGGGCAGTTCGGCCAGACCCGGTTGCGGGCTGTGCTCGGCGCCGGCATCCGCGTCCTGGCGCAGCACGTGCAGCAGGCGGCGCATTTCGGTGAGGGAGCGGCGCGCCTCGGCCGCGATCGAGTCGAACTCGTCGACGGCGGCGGGCGGCAGGTCGGCGATCCGATACGGCGCGCTGTCCGCCTGCACGGTGATCACCGACATGTGGTGGGCCACCACGTCATGCAACTCGCGGGCGATCCTGGTGCGTTCCTCCAGGAGGGTACGCCGGGCGTGTTCGGCCTGGCCGATCTCCTCGACCACGACCAGTCGGCGCTGGGCGGCGCTTCGGCTGCCGATCGCCTCGGCGGTGAGCGGGGCCAGCGCGGACAGAACCGTCATCGGCAGCAGTTCGCCGAGTCGGACCGGGCCCCGGAGCAACACCAGGGCCGTGCCGGCCGCGAGCAGGATCAGCCACAGCGCGACCAGCACACGGCGCGGCGCCCGCAGCGCGATCACGGTCAGCACCACGACCAGGGACAACACCGAGGTCACCGCCCACGGCCACGGCTCGGAGTCGGACACCGGGTGGGTCGGCGCCGCCGTCGCGATCGACGCGGCCAGTGCCAACCACCAGGCGCTCAGCGGGCGATACAGGCACAGCAGGACCGGGACCGCGCGGGCGATGGCGGCCACGGTCGCGCCGGGGCCGAACACGTCGTAGTGCTGGTACAGGTCGAACCACCCGGCCACGGCAACCAGCAGCGCGGTCAGTGACAACACCCACGTCGTGCGGCGGGTGTGCGGCAGCGGGGCCACCGAGTTCGGCGACATCGCCTCGCGCAGCGTGGTCAGGACGGTCGAGGGTCGAACGATCTTCACGGTTGGTGATGGTATGCCCGGAGAGCCCGGTCGGTCGGGTGGGGCGAGGGCTGTGTTCATGGCGATCTCCGGGGTGGGGACGACGGGCGTACGGCCGGCGGATGCGTGGATCAGGCCGGTGACACGAACGTCCGGCGGGCCAGGCTCGCCTGTACGTCGGTGAGCGCCTTGATCAGGCACAGGCACACCGCGAAGAAGGCGAGCCCGCCGATCGAGTGCACGACCCAGACCCCGCCCAGGGTCGGTCCGCCCCACGCGTCGTGATAGTCGCTGTCGCCGTACCGGATCGGGTAGGTCAGGTTGCGGAGCGTGTTGCCGTACGCGTACCCGGCCAGGACCAGCGTCGGGACGCCCAGTGCGGCGTCGGGCACGCTGTGGCGGAGCACCCGGAGCGCACCGGGGGCGGCCCGACCGGTCGCCTCGCCCAACTCCGGATCCAGGAACCGCCGGGCCGCCGCGAGTCGTAGTCGGGCCGCGCGGGAGGACCGGCCGGTGAGCACCAGACCGATGCTCAGCAGGCCCAGCGGCAGCGCGATCAGTGCGTACGCCGAGCGTCGGGCGGCGTCGCCCGGCGAATTCGGCGCGAATCGGCGCAGTGTGCGACGGGTGCGGGCGGGGCGGGCAGCGGTGAGCGTCATGGCGAGGTCCTCGGGGGTCCACGAGTACGCGGTGCGTGCGGTTCGGTACTCGGCCGGCCGGTGCTCGGTGCCGGATCCGGCGCCGTGTTTCCCAAGGTAGGAGCAGGGTCGGCGGCGGGCATCACACTGCGGCGCCAACTCCGGAGTGATACCGCAGTAGGGGGTCGGGCAGCCGGCGGGTTCGGGGCCGGTGACGTGCGACGGGTGGCATGCCCGGGCGACATCGCGCAGGTCGACATGGCGCCGGTCCGTACGCCGGGCCCGGGCGGTCGGGGCTCGCGGAGCGGAAAGCCGGGCGGCGGCCTGATTCGGACCGCGGTGAGGTGGTGGGTGCGGTGCGGGGCGACGACGAGGCCGCCGGGTCATCCGACCCGGCGGCCTCGGTCGATGCGAGAAGAGGTGGGCCCGGCGGCTCGGGGCGACCGTCGGGATTCGCGACGGTCGAATGGTCAGGACGAGTGCGTCTGCGCCTCGGCGTCCTTCTTGGCATAGTGCTCGCGCTCGCGCCGGTCCGCACGCAGAATGCCGCGGATCACGAACGTGAAGCCGACCGCGACCACGAGGAAAGGGGTGAGTTCGGCGAAGGCGCCGAGGGCGTTCAACACGATGACTCCCAAAGGTGGTGCAGCCGCACGACCGTGCCACCGGCCGAACCGGTCGCACGAACCGCAGCCGGCCCGCTCCGCCGTTCGTCCTCCGAGCGGCGGCACAACACTACCGCCCACGCCGAGGTCAACCGTCGGCGACCACGCGGCGGCCGTGCTTGACTGACCGCCATGTCGCTGGGCCTGATCGTCCTCCATACGTCCCGACTCGACGCGTGCCGCGACTTCTACGGGTCGCTCGGGCTCGATCTCGTTCGCGAGCGCCACGGGGCCGGTCCCGAGCACTACGCGGCGACCCTTGCCGACGGCGTCGTGTTCGAGCTGTATCCGGCGCGGCCCGACCGGCTCACCGGATATCTGCGACTGGGCTTGACCCTGGAGACCTCGCTGCTCCCACCGGGGCGGCATCGGCTGACCGATCCGGACGGGCGGGTCGTCGACGTCTCGGTGATCCGTGGGTGATCCGGTTGCCGGCCGGCCTGCCTGGTTGCCGGGCCGATTGCCGGGCTGCCGGGTCGGGCGTGGTCAGCGGGGGCCGCCCGTGGCTTCGGTGAAGCGGCGGAGGTCTTCGACGTGGGCGCCCCAGCCGTCGCGGTGGGCGGCGGCGAGATTCGGGCCGTCCGGTAGGCGGTTCCAGCCGGTCTCGCGGACCCGGAGCTGGGTGCCCGGGCGGGCTCGGGTCAGCTCGATGGTCACCGTCGTGGACACCGCCCAGTCGTCGTCGGCCCAGGTGAACCGCAGCAGGCGGCACGGATCGAGTGCCGCCACCCGGCCGGTGGTCAGCCGGGCCTCGCCGTTGGCCCCGCTCCAGCGCTCGGACAGCCGACCGTTCACCCGCGCGTCCAGATCCAGATAGCTCCACCACAGCGCGCGCGTGTCCGCGTCCACGAGGGCATGCCAGACCGCCTCGGCGGGCGCGGCGATCACGACACTGACCTCGACGAGCGGTTCACGGACCATGAACCAACGGTAGATCTCACGAACGCCCACGTCAGCCCGCTAACGGTTCGCGAACGGTTCGCTGAAGGTCAAGTTTGCGCCGTGCGCGCGCCGCGTGCGCCTCCGCGGCCGGATGGTGCTGCCGCGACGTGGTCGACTCCGGATACGGAGGTGGCTGTTCGGGAGTCGTTCATGGCTTTATCGGAAATACGAAGCGGCTCGAAACGCCTGCCGCCGCCGGCCGGTGCGTTCGCTCGCGATTCGTCGATTGGCGATCACTGCGGATGGGGAACGCACAGCCACGGATGCGTACTCCGCATCGCCGGCCATCGGGAGGAATCCGCCCATGCCCCACCCGCCGATCGCAGCTCTGCGAAGCGCGTTCACCGCGTCCGCCAAACCGGGCAGCCAGGACTGGCCCACTCTCGCCGACTTCACCGTGTTCGCCGCAGCCGGCCGCGCATGCGGCCGGGCCCCGCTGATCGGGCTCCCCGGCTGGACCTGCGACGACGCCGCGCGCGTGCTGGCCCTGGCCGAACTGGCGGCGCGCACCCCCGAGGGCGACCTGTCCGCCCACCTGCGCACCCTGTACTGGCGCGGCGACGCGCACGAACGCCGGGCCGTGCTGCGCGCGTTGCCCTACCTCTCGGTCGCCCAGCGGGATCCGGCGCTGGCCACCGCCCTGGTCGAGGACGCGCTCCGCACCGGCGACCCCCACCTGATTGCCGCCGCCCGCTTCACAGGAGTCGCCACCACCACCGAGCCGGGCTAGCCGGACCACCCACAGACGGGCCGACGAGCACTCGGCGCGGTCGCACGCGGGTGTCCCGCCATGTGGACGTCGGCCACCCTGCCGCCCCACGGCCCGGGGTGGCCGACCCCACCCCAGCCGGACCCGCCGCCGCGTTGCGCTCGCCGCCCTGCTGCCGGACCAGTTCGGAGCAGCATGGATCGAAGTGGATCAGGCGGACCCGGGACCGCCCCGCCGCACGCCCCCGCCGCCGGCCCGCAGACTCTCCCCGCCCGATGCCTCAGAGCGTGAGCTCATCCAGCGCCGTCGACCACGACGCGCACAGGGACTCGGCCAACCCCGCAGCCAGGCCGGTGTCGGCCACGGCGCTCACGTACAGGGTGTCCTCGAAGGTGGCCAGAAACATCCCGAACGGCATGCCCTGCGGCAGGCCGCCGAAGGGGATCGCGCCGATCATCGGCGACCCGCGGAACGCGTACGGTCGGCGCAACCACCGGTGGATCGGGCTCGCCACCAGGTCCACCTGCCACGGCGACGTGGCCGCCCGCAGGTTCCACCGCGCCCCGGATGCCGGACGCGCCACCCTGATCGCCTCCCTGACCAGGGTCAGGCGGCGTGCGGGATCCGCCTGATTGCACGGCAGCCGCACCCGAGCGGGTCGGGCATGGGCGCCCGGTTCCGTGAGGTCCGCGTCGCCGTCGCCGGAGGGGGTCGGTACGAGGGCCCAGACCGGTCGCGGCCTGCGTCGCCACGGGACGCCCACGCAGTCCCGCAGCGCGCCCGCGAGCGCGGCGAGGAACAACTCGTCCGGAGTGGCCCCGGCCGTACGCAGCCGCTCGGCGTCCAGAACCAGCCAGCCCAGGTGCCGCGTGCCGGTCAGCCCCCGCGCGGCGAACGGCCGGGTGGACGGCGGAATCAGACGTCGCACGCGGGCACGCGCGCCGGGATCGCCGACCGCCGGTGGGTGTGCCGGCGCGGTGTCGATCGGCTCCACGCCGAACAGCCGCCGACTCACCTCGACCACCGACGCGCCGTCGAGCAGGGAGGGGTGCGCCTTGACGATCACCGCCCATTCGTCGTGCGCATGGCCGTGTACGAGCCGGGCCTCCCACAGCGGCCGATCCTGCGGCAGCCGATCCGCCAGCGCGTCGTCCACCGCCGTGTCGAGGCGATCCGGGCCGATCGGGTGCACGTGTACGTGCCGGGCCGGATCCAGCGGGCCGCGTCGGCGATACCCGCCGTCCATCCGGTACGCCAGTGTGGGCACCCGCCACAGCCGCGCCGCCACCGCCTCGCGCAGATCCTCCACGGTCGGCACGAGGCCGCGAAAGCGCAGTACGCACCCGAGTTCGACCGACCCGGTCTGCTCCGCGCGTCCGTGCTCCGGATGGGCGTGCCGCCGGCCGGCCCGTTGCCCGCTGCGACCCGGCCGGACGCAGTCCACCAGGTAGTCGCGATCGACCGCGATGGCCGAGCGCGGCTCGCCGAGCAGCGCCCGCACGCCCGAGTCGTCATAGCTGCGACGGTGCGTCAGATACGGCGTGGACGCCGTGTGCGCCTCCGCGAGCCGCTCCACATCGGTCGGCTCGATGGGCGGCTCGGTTACGAACCGCAGCCGGACCGGCAGGAATTCGACCAACACCTCCTGAACGACCTCGACCGGCACGTCGTGCGGATGCCGTACGTGGTAGACATCCACACCACCGGATCCGGCGACGTCGGCGAGCCGGGTCATCACCCGTGCGGCCTCGTGGACCGGCACGAAATTGAGTCGGCCCTCCGGTGCCGAGACCACTCGCACCACCGGCCGCACCCGCTCGGGCAACCGCGCCGCCCAGCCCAGCGCCGCGCAACCGCCGGTCACCTCTGCTCGTTCGACCATGTATCGCAAGGCATTTCTCGGCAGGCCCGGCCGGTCGGAGACCATCGTGGTCGGCCGGAAGATCATCGCGGACCGGCCGAATCGCGCGGCCCAGTCCCGGACGAGCACCTCGGCCTCGTACCTGGACCGCTCGTAGTCGTTCTCGAAACCGTCGACGTCGTCCGACAGTTCCTCCTTCACCGTGCCCTCGCGCCGGGATCCGGCCACATACGCGGTGCTGATGTGCAACAGGCGCGGTCGGCGGCGCCCGATCTCGGCCAATTCCAGGAGGTGCCGGGTGCCTTCGACGTTGACCGGGCGCAACTCGGTCAAGGTGGCGTCGATCCTGCGATCGCCGGCGCAGTGCCAGATCACATCGACGGAGTCGGCCAGCGAGGTGAAGTCCGCTCGGAGCAGACCCAGTCGAGGCAGCGTCAGATCGGTCTCGACGATCCGCAGTCGTTCGGGAAGTCGCCGCACCAACTCGTCGGGAGCGGCGGTGACTTCCAGAAAGGAACGAATCCGGTCGATCGCGCCGCGCGAGCCGGAGTGGGACAGCACGGTGATCGTGCGGTGTCGGTCGAGTAGCTCGCGGAGCAGATGGAGGCCGAGGAATCCGGTGGCTCCGGTGATGGCGACGCGCATGGCTCAGCAAACTCCTTGCAGTTCTTCCAGATGGCCCGACGGGGCGTCATGCCGACCGTGTCGACGCGCGGCGAGTCGGGCCCGATGGCGCGCTGCGCCGGGGCACGCGTGATCAATGTCTTCCCTGGACGAGTGGGTTTCGTCAGGACGCTAGCCGCCGAACAGTTGGCACCCGGGTGGTATTGGGCCAACCGATGTCGGCGTCACCCGATCGGGTTCGAGATCGCGATCGTAAGGACGCCCGTGCCGCCGCTCGGGACCGGCCGAGGTGGTGACCGGGAATCAACGATTGTGCCTCCGCCGGCCGGCCGATACCCCCGAAAGAAGCTTTCTTGACTGTTTTCGCTCGGTGGCACCGCTCGGTGGGTCTACGGTCTGAAGCGGGACGAGCGCCCGGGTCCGCCCGAGGCGCCCCAAAATCAGGGGGCATACGCGGATGGACACTTCCCAGGCCGGGGCCACGGTGGCCGCGGTGGGATCGATGGCGTACGGCAGCCACTGCTGCTTCGTGTCGGCCGACGAGGAGATCGTCCGGCTCGCGGTGCACAGCTACGTTCGGGACGGTCTGTCCGCCGACGACCGGGTGCTGTGTCTGCTCGGTCGGCGGGACCGGACCTGGCTGATGAGTACGCTGTCCGAAGGACCCGCGTGGCCGGCCGAACGCGAGGCCGACGGCTCGCTCGTGGTCGTCGATATCGGCCGAACGCCGCTGTGGGAAGGCGAGTTCTCGCCCGAGGGAATGGCGCAGACATTCTTCGCGGCGGTGGAGCAGGCACTTGCGGACGGCTTTCGGGGCCTGCGGGTGTGCGGAGACATGACATGGGGCCGGGCGGGCGGCGTCGCGTACGACGAGCTGCACGAGTTCGAACGACTCGCGGGCCTGGGCCTGCCCGGCCGCCGGGCGATGGGCTTTTGCCTGTACGACCCGCGCGAGTTCAGCTCGGTCCAGGTCGACGCCCAGGAACGATTGCACCCGATCGTCGCGGGTACCGGGCAAGCCCGCCCGCCCAGCCTCCAGGTCACCGACACGACCAGGGGCCTGCGGCTGATCGGCGAGGCCGACGTGGCCACCCGAACCCTGTTGGAGGAGGCGCTGCGGCGGGCCGCGGCGGCGCAGTCGGGACGCGATCTGGTGGTCGACCTGTCCGCGCTGGAGTTCGCCGACCTGGGTGCGATGGAATCGTTGTACCGGACCGCCGCCGCCTTGGGCCCGGACCGGCGGTTGGTGCTGCGTGCCGCAGGGCCTGCCGTCCGCAAGGTGCTCGACCTGCTCGGCTGGAGCGGCACCGGTGGCTTGGTCGTGGACGGGGACCGTCCGTCCGGGGAGCGCAGTGGGGGAACGCGGTGACCGGCCCGAACCACGATCGCGCCCGGACCGGCGGCGGCCCGGTGGAGGTGTTGCCGTTCGGCGCCTCGGACCTGTGCCTGGTGCGCACGATGGTGCGCCGGCACGCCGACGCGGTCGGCCTCGCCGACGACCGCCCCGACTGTCTGGTCCTGGCGGTGCACGAGATCGCCGCGTGCGCGGTCACGACCGGCTCGAAACCGGCCCTGTTGCGCTGCGTGCCTCGGACCGGGCGGGTGGTGTGTGAGATCCACGCGAGTGGCGACGAGCACAACGACTGCCGACGGCGGGCCTTTCCGCGGCTGACCGACAAACACGAGACCCCGGGTCGTGGCCTGTGGATCGCCCGCGCGCTGTGCGACGAGGTCGAAGTCGCGGAGTGCGCGGAGGGTGTGGTGGTCCGGATGACGATGCACCTGACCGCATCGGGGCACGCGGCCCCGGCCGAGCCGGCCGGGCGACCGGAGGTGAGGAAGTCCGCGGCGGCACCGGGGCGTGGGCCGAGCGCCCCTGAAGGCGGGCACAATTCGCTGCGCCCGCCCGGCTCGATGTGACACCGTCGGGCTCGATGACGGATCAAGAGACGATCGGACGGGCCGTGACCTCGGGTGCGGCGGCCACGGCAGGTCCGGAGCGCACGGCGATCTTCGCGGCGGTGCGCGCCGATCGGGACGGACCGGTGACCGGGCTGCTGCTCGCACTCGCCGATGCGGGGACGGTCGAGGCGCGCGTGGGCGCGATCGAACTGCTGGGATCACTGGCCGAGTTCGGGCAGACCTGGCCGGTCGTCGCCGATCGCACCTCGGCGTACCTGGTGGACCCGGAGCCCGGCGTGCGGGTCGCGGCGGCGGCGCTGTTCGTGGCGACGCACGATGTCGAGACGGTGTCGGCGCGGTTGCCGGGCCTGGCCGATCCGGATGTGCGGGTGGCCGGCCTGACGGCACTGATCGGTCGGGCCGGCGCGTTCGAGGACGTGCTCACGAGGCTGCTGGAGGACGGCGATCCGGCGGTGCGGGTGCTTGCGGCGCTGGGGCTGCTGGGCACGGAGGGCGTGCCGTGGGCGTGGGTACAGGCGCTGGACGAGGCGATCTCGGCCGACTTGCCGGCGGCGGTGCGTCGGGTCGGGCTCGGTTCCCGCTCCTGGGGTTCGACCTGGGCGTGGCGGTTGGTTCGCGACGATCACGAGGACGAGTGCCACCGCATCGTGCGACAGCTGCTCGCGGTCGACGACCCGGGTGTGCGGTGGGTCGGTCTGGACATGGCCTCGGCGGCGATTCGGTTGTGGCGTACCGCCCCGGTCGAGCTGTTGCCCGCCCTGGCCGAGGTCGCGGTCGGCGCGGACCCGGCGCTGCGCGCGCAGACGCTGCGGGTGTTGCGGTTGTCGGGCGACCTGTGGCAGGCGGCGGGCGACCTGTGGGCGGCGGATGCGGGCGACGTCGGACGGGCGCTGTCGGGCGAACCGGGTGCGTCGGCACCGGTCGAGGTGGATGTGCCGGAGTTGCACGCGGTCTTCGCCGCGCGACGGCCGGCCGGCGGGCGAGCCGCCGTCGAGCCGTGGTTGGCGGAACAGCCGATCGACGTGACCAGGCACCGGCGCCGGGTGGGCCGGGCACTGGTCGGGCTGATGGCGTGCGGCGGATTGACGGAGCGACAAGGTCGGCAGGCGATGGCCCTGTTCGAGCACGAGTCGGTGCTCAAGTACGAGTTGGCAGGGGTTGTTTGGCGACAGTGGGGCGTTGTGGACGCCGGGATCGCCGATCGGCTCGTTGCCGAATTGTCCGCCGTCGCGGGTGATCAGTACGTGGGCGCACACGTACTGCCGGTGCTCGCGGACATGGGGCGGCATGCGGTCGGTGCGTTGCCGCGGCTGACCGCGTTGATCGAGGATCGGCGTCGACTTCCGGTCGCCGACAGCAGCGCGGAAGCCGAGATTCGGTTCGACGAAACCCGGCGAGCCCAACTGGTCGTTGTCCGTGATCGGATCATCGCCGACATCCCGTAGGGTCCTTCCGGACGCGAGCGCGTTCGGGCATCCGTACGAAGTCGGATGCGGACAAGGGGAGATGGGCATGCCGATAGGCAGGGTCGCCGTGGTCGGCGGAAGTATCACGGGCTGCGCCTTCGCGCTGGCGGCGGCGCGCGGCGGGGCCGAGGTCACCGTGTACGAGCGCACCACCGGCGAACTCGCCGATCGGGGTGTGGGCATCGCGCTGCACGTCGACCGCTACGTGGAACTCCAGGCCGCCGGCTACATCGACGACAGCACCCCGTGGCGCAACGTGGTCGCGCGCAAATGGCTGGTCGACGACGGGAGTTCGGCGCGGGGTCGGTTGCTCTGGGACCAGTCGGCCGCGTTCCGGATGTACAACTGGGGCCAGCTGTGGCAGGGGCTGCGGCGTCGGGTGCCGGCCGAGGTGGACTATCGCGGCGGCACGCCGGTCACCCTGGGCGCGGACGGCGAGGTGGTGCTGCCGGACGGCACCCGGGAGCACTACGACGTGGTGGTCGGCGCGGACGGGTACGGCTCCGCCGTGCGTACCGCGCTGTTCCCGGCCGCAGTGCCGCAATATGCGGGCTACACGATGTGGCGCGGGAGCTGTGCGTGGGAGCACGAGCCGCTCGACGACCTGATCTCGGTCTGCATCCCGAACGGCCAAGGCGTGATGTACCGCATACCCGACGGTGCGGGCGACCGCATGTCCTGGGGTCTGTACAGCGCCGTGGGCGGCACGGACAACCCGCGGCCGGCGCTGTTGGCGCTGGCCCGCAAGCACTTCCCGCCGTTCTGGGCCGACCTGGTGACCGCCACCCCCGAGAGCGAGACGTTGATCCAGCCGATCAACGACCTGGTGGTGGACGCCTATACGAGCGGTCGGGCGTTGGTGGCCGGCGACGCGGCGGCGATCGCGCGCCCGCACGTGGCGAGCGGCGCGGTCAAGGGCATCCAGGACGCGGTGGCCTTCGAGACCGCGTGCCGGGCGGTGGGCCGGGACGGCTCGTGGGACGACGTGCTGGCGCGCTATCAGGCGGAGCGGCGTCCGGCGGGCGCGGACCTGGTCCGGGTGGCCCGGGCGATGGGCTACGCGATGGTCGAGGACACCCCGGATTGGACCGTCATGACACCGGAGCGCATGGTCGACTGGTGGGCGGCCCAGCACGCCGACGACGGCTTCGGCGGCCATGCGCTGGGCGCCTCGATCGGGACCGGTGAATCGGTGAATCGGTGACGTGGTGAGTGGTGACCCGGTGACGCGGAGGGCTCGGCTGCCGGTGCCGGTGGCGAGTGGCTGCGGGCTCAGGCGCGATCGGCGAGGTGCATGTTGATGTTGAGTACGTATCCGTTGGGGTCGCGGACGAAGAAGCGGCGCACGCCCCATGCCTCGTCGGTGATCGGGTAGACGATCTCGTAGCCCCGATCGCGCGCCTGGGCATAGGCCGCGTCGACGTCCTCGACCTCGATCGACATCGCCGTGCGGCCGGACTGGGCGTCCCAGTCGCAGTCGTCGGTGACCACGATCACCTGCGCGGTCGGGTTACTCGGCGAGCGGAACATCAGGAACCCGGGCTCGTCCATGGCCGGCTCGAAGCCGAGAAAGCCCTGGTAGAAGTCCCGATTGGGGGCGAGCTCGGTGGCGGAGACGCTGGGTACGACGCGGCGGATCTTCATGCGTCCACAGTAGGTACGCGGGCCGACATCACCCGGGCCGGTGGTACTGATCGTCCCGTCGTGGCGAGGGCTCGTGGCGCGAGGTGTCTTCGGATCGGTTACACGTGATGTGCCGGGATCGCTACCGTGTGTGCAGGTGAATTCGCCGCACTGCGATCCCCGCATACGCGAACGCCGGGGCCGGCGCGTGGGGATGGACCAAACGGAGATGCCATGCCCGCACGACCACTCGGAGCCAACTCCAAGCTGGTGACCGCACGACGCACCCTCGGCCTGCACTCGCAGGCCGGCTTCGCCGACGCCTTCGAGGAACACGCCCTTGCGATGGGCATGCGGCTGGCGGTGAGTGTGCGTCAGGTCCGGCGGTGGGAGAGCGCGGATCCGCCCTATCCGACGCCGGACTATCGGCGGGTGTTGGAGGACTTCTTCGGTCGGCCGTTGGCGGCGCTGGGATTTGCGGCGCCGGACGAGCCGAATGACGATCACATGGACGCGGGTTGGCGCGACATCCTGAACGATGTACCCGAGCGGCTGCACCGGCTCATTCGACTGGAGAGCGCGACGCGGAGTCTGCGCAGTTACCAAACCGCGTTCATCCCGGGCCAGCTACAGACGGCGGACTACGCGCTCGCCGCAATCCTGATGCACGACCCGACTCTCTCCATGACCGCCGCCCGCGAAAGGCAGCGTTTGCGGATGGATCGCGTGGAGCGCTTGCTCGCGGCTGAGATTCCCGCGTGGTTCATCGTTGCCGAACCCGCCTTGTACCAGCCCATTGGGAGCCCGCAGGTTCTCGCCGATCAACTCGGACACCTCATCAAGGTCACCTCCGAGCATCCGCGGGTGAGGCTACAGGTGCTCCCGACAGGGGCGCCTTTCGCGGTATCCGCCCCCTGCCTGATCCTCGAACCCAAGCGGGGTCGGTATGTTGCCTGGCTGGAACAACTGACGGGCTCGCTGCTGATCGACAGCCTGGACGATGTACAGGCATTCGGTACCGTGTTCGATCGCCTGCACACGACCGCTCTGTCCCAGGTGGCGTCGCTCGCGATGATCACGGGATGGAGGCAGGAGCTTTGCGGGTCGATCGAGTTCAGCGCGAACCTCGTTGGATCAAGTCCAGCTACACCGGAAATGACGATTGCGTCGAAGTTGCGATCATCAGCTCTGCCCTGGGCATCCGGGACAGCAAAGTACCCCGATCCCCAGTGATATCCGTGGCACACCCGGCCTGGGTATCGCTTGTCGACCTACTCCGGCAGCCATAGCCGCCCTCCGGTTGGAGGCCCGATCCCGGTTCGAGGGACGGGCCTTCGGCCGGGTGGGTCAGTCGAATGGGCGACCAGTTCGGTCAGTGGGCAGGGGGAATAGTCATCGGTGCAGCGTGGCGGCCTGATCCACACGGTGACCAGGCATGCGGAGCACTGGGCCGGATGGGGAGGTCATGTCCCCGATCGGGTGGAAACAACCGACAAGTCTGGCGGGTTCGGTGGTCGGGTCAGGAGCATGGCGGCGTCGCGGTAGTTCGCCGTCGCCGTTTCGATCGTGGAGAACCGATGCACATGCGTACCCTGGCGCTCGGCGCCGCCCTCTCGTTGACCGCCCTCCTCCTTCCGGCGTCGAGCGCGAGTGCCGCGCCGGCCGCGCCGCCGTCCTGCACCGACGGCTCGGTCTGCTTCTGGACCGGCGAAGGATTCCACGGCAGCACGTGGGAGTGGACCTCGCGCAGCGGCTACCGCGATATGCCGCCGGCCTTCCACGACCACGTCGGTTCGGCCGTCTCCAGCACCAGAGCGTGTTTCATCAACTGGAGCCCGCTGGAGAAGCGCGACGTGTTCAACGGCGACTGGCGCTCGCGCTACCTCGGCGACTTCGGTGGCCGGATCGACGGTGTCGGCCCCGGCGCCTGCTGACGCCCCCTGGACAGCAACGGCCGGTCCTTCGTCGGGGAGGACCGGCCGTTGCGCGGGCGAACTCAGTCGCGAACCGGCACCGTCACCGTGGACGGGTCGTTCGCCGGCGACGAGAAGGCGAGTCCGGCGCCGAACGGGTTGTGCTCCAGGTAGAGCGGATCGACCGTGTCGACCACGACGGCGAGGCGGTGGCCCGTCGGGACGTCGTAGGCCGTCGCGTACATGTCGATGTCGACCGGGAAGGCGACCCCCGGTGTCTTCCCGTGGAAGCTCAGCGGCGAGTGGGTCACCAACTTGCCGATGCCCAGCGGGCCGACGTCGTACAGGTAGGCGAAGATCGTTCCGCTTTCGTGCGATGCGGTGACCGTGGTGTGCAGCTTCGTCGTACCGCGCACCTTCGTCTGTGTGCCGTAGCGGTCGCTCTGCCACACGCCCGCGAACGCCCTCGGCAGCAGCGGGATCGAGGCGACCGGCGGGATCTGGAGGAACTGGTCGAGAATGCTGGACAGGAAGACCGTACCGCCGTCCGCCCCGGAGTCGATGTTGGCCAGGATGCGCTGGGTTCCGGTGAGCGCGATGGTGCGGGTCGAGGACGGCACCGGCGGCCAGCTCGGGTAGCCCTCGTAGCCGCCGTCGCCGGTACGGGGCTTGAGCTGTACGGGCTGCTCCCGGTCGATGCCGTTGTCGACGCCCCTGAGATGGTGGTCGAACCAACGGGTCGAATCGGCCCACATGTCGTTCGGCAGTCCGAGCAGGCCGCCCGCCTCGGCGGTGGCGTGGTCGCCGGGACGGAACTCCAGCCGCTTGGGACCGGTCAACTTCCCATAGAAGTCCGCGTATTGGTCCGGCGGGAAGAGCGAGTCGCCCCAGGCGTTGCCGAGCATGATCGCGGCGCCGTTGGCGTTGATCCGGTCCAGGTAGGTCGCGGGCGAGCGCTTGGCGCCCCACGCGAGCATCTCCGCCTCCTTGGCGAGGTTGCCGGAGAGGAAGTTCTTCAGGATCTCGGTGAGTTCGGCGCTTGGTCGACCGGTGAGGAAGCCGGCGCCGCCCAACAGCGCTGCGGCCTGGGCGTGTTCGGTTCGGCCACTGTAGATCGAGTCGATCAGGTCGGCCCAGCCGCTCATCGCGACCACGGCCTTGATCCTGGGATCGAACGCGGATGCGAGCAGGCTGATCCCGGCGCCGTACGAGACGCCGGCCATGCCTATTCGACCCGGATCGGCGGGCGTGTTGGCCAGGGCCCAGTCGATGACTCTGGACGCGTCGGCGATGTCCTCGGGCCCGGCCGTCTCGATTTCGCCACCGGACTGCCAGAAGCCGCGAGAGTTGTAGCCGATCACGACGTAGCCCTTGTCCGCGAGCTTTTGCGCGGGGACGACGTACTCGATCTGTGGCATCGCCCAACTGGTCGGCAAAATCACGATCGGGTAGTGGGTGCCGGGCGCGCCGCCGGTGGGCGTGACGACATTGGCGGCGAGCTTGGTGCCGCCGTCGCCGGGGATGTCGACGAAGCGCGGGGACGTGCCGGCGGCGGTCTGCACGGCCGCCGTCGGGATGTGCGTGGGGACGGTGCCGGCCGACGCGGCGGGACCGAGGGTGGTCCCGGCAAGGATCGCGGCCGAGACGACGGCGACCGCACGAGCGCGCACACGAGCGCGTGAACGCATGCGGAATTGACCCATGAGGGTCTCCTGACGTCATGGTCGGGGCGTGGCCCGACCCACGAGAAAGCATGGTGAAGCGACGCCCGGGGACGGCGTCTGAAGGTGACTCACGAGTAAGTTACGCGCCGGTAAATCAGGACGGAAGAGGCACGAGGCACTCCACCGCGCGAGGTTTTGTCGGCGGGGTGGCGACGACGACGGTCGCGACGAGGGGTGGAGCCGGGGCGGGCTCGGGGGTTTCTCGACCGCGGCATCGGTGAGTGCCGCTCCCCGCCCCGGTACCGTGGTGCCGGCCGGCGGGGGCAAGCGGGGGTGAGCGTGGAGGACGTCGACGCGGAGACGCGGCGGGCGTGGGAACGGGGCGAGCGCGGTCGGGCTCGGTGTGCCGAGGCGCTGAGCGCGCAGTCGACGGACGAGGGTCCGGACACCGTGCGCGAGTTGTTCGCGGAGGCGATCGAGTTGCTGACCGACGCGCTCGGCGCGCTGGACGGGGCCGATACGCGCTGGCCGGAATTCGCCTACGCGGCGGGCATCGGGTACGCCGCGAGCGCGGCACCGACCGGTGATCGGCGGGCCTGGGACCAGGCGCGGATCTGCTTCCGGCGCGCGCACCGGGCCGCACCGGCGGATGCCCACCTGCTCCGGGCCGCCGCGCAGGTGGCCGCGGCCCGGATCGGCCTCGACCCGCGCGGCACGCCGTGGCGCACCCTCCTCCACCCGCCGTCGGCCGGTGAGATCGCCGCCGCTCTCGGCCGACTCGGCACCGATGCGCTGGTGCAACTCGTACCGGGAGCCGCGGTGCTGAGCGGCGCCGACGGCACGACACGGGTGCTCGACCTGCCCGAGCTCGACTACGGCCTGGACCTGGCCGAGGGCGACCGGGAGAACTGGGCCGACATGCTCGACGCGCTGTGCGAATGGGCCTGGACCGCGGTGATGGAACCGGTACTGACCGCGCTGCCCGGCTCGTTCGGCCGCGCACCGTCCCTGGTCCTGCTGCCCGCCGGACCGTTCGGCATGGTGCCATGGCATGCGGCCTGGGCGCTCGTCGACGGCCGCCGTCGGCATGCGCTCCAGGACGCGCAGATCTCCTACATCGGCGCGCCGCGCTTGCTGTGCGAGGTCGCCGCGCGGCCGGTGAGCGTGCCGGCCCGGCGGTACCCGATCGAGATCGGCCGGGCCGCCGGCGACCCGATCGCTTTCGCGCCGGCCGGCGGTCACGACGAGACCTGGCGGGTGGTCGCCGAGTACCTGACGGCCGGCTCCCACACGGTGGTGTCGACGCTGTGGCCGGTGGACGACACGACTACCGCGCTGGTGCTGTACATGGCCCACCACTACCTCGACCGCCGTGACCTGTCCCCGGCCCAGGCCGTCCGCATCGCGCAGCTGTGGCTGCGCGACCCCAAGCGCGGCATCCCGGCCGCGATGCCGGTCGAACTGGCCGCCCGGGCCCGCGCGATCGTGCCGGACGACCTGACCGGCTGGGCGGGATTCACCCACTCGGGATGCTGAGCGCGAGCGTGCGTTTCCCCACCCCGCCTTCCCAAGCGACCCGCGAGGCGCGTACTGTTCGCCACGCCATCGCGGGAGCTCGGACCAACCGGGCTGAGAGGGCGGCATGGGGTGTCGGCGTCGAGCCGGCGCGCCCGGGGCCACCGACCGCTTGAACCTGACCGGGTAATGCCGGCGTAGGGAGAGCAGGTAGAGCCATGTCGGCTCCAGTCATCGACGACGCACGCCCCGAGGTGCCGCACGCCGGCGCCGAGGCACCCCTGATCCTGGATACCGCACCGCCCCGCACCCTGGGATTCCGCGACCAGGCGGCGTTCTGGGCCAACCTCGGCGTGAGCCTGCTCGGCTTCTCCGGCGCCCTGTACGTGCTGGCCCCGGTCGGCTATCCGCAACTGTCGATGGTCGCCGCGATCGTCGCGGCCGTCGGCGGCACGCTGATCGGCACGCTCATGGTCGCGGTCGCCGGCATCCCCGGCGCCCGCAGCGGTGCGCCCGCGATGACCGTGCTGCGCGGCCTGTTCGGCACGAAGATCTCGTACGTCCCGACGGTGTTCAACATCGTCCAGTGCATCGGCTGGGGCACCTTCGAGCTGCTGGTGATCTCGATCGGCATCGAGGCGATGACCGACGGCGACGGCCCGCACTGGTTGTACATCGTCGCCGCCGGCACGGTCACCACGGCGATGACGCTGCGCCCGTTGGGCATGCTGCGGATCCTGCGCCGCTACGTGACGATCGCGGTGGGCATCGCGATGCTCTACTTCTCGATCCAGCTGTGGCGCGAGGGCCTGCCGCCGATGACCGAGGGTTCGTGGTCCGGGTTCTTCCCGGCGATGGACGCGGCGCTCGCGGTCGCGGTCTCCTGGGTCCCGCTCGCGTCCGACTACACCCGCCACTCGCGCGGCACCAAGCCCGCGTTCTGGGCCGCGTTGAGCGGCTTCTCGATCACCAGCATCTGGTGCTACCTGCTCGGCCTGGTCGCCCTCGCCCAGGTGGGCGGCGACCCGGACAAGATCTTCGACTCGTTCCTGGGCGTCACCGCCGGGTGGGTGTTCTTCGCCGTCCTGGTCGTGCGCGAGGTGGACCAGAGCTTCGCCAACGTCTACAGCACCGCGATGTCCATCCAGAACCTCGCACCGCGTGTGGACCGCCGGGTGCTCTGCCTGGGCGTGGGCGCGCTGGTCACCGCGTTCGCGCTGATGGTGAACGACTTCGACACCTACGCGAGCTTCCTGTCGCTGATCGGCTCGATCTTCATCCCGCTGCTGGGCGTACTCGCGGTGGACCTGTTCGCCGGGCGCGGTCGGTCCGGCTGGGACCTGGGCGACCACGCGCCGGCCCGCGCGGTGATGATCGCGCCGTGGGCGCTGGGCTTTTGCATGTACCAGCTGATCAACCCGGGTTCGGTCGAGTGGTGGGCGACGTTCTGGGGCAACATCCAGGACGCGCTGCACATCCACGCGCAGGTGTGGACCTCGGCCTCACTGTTCTCGTTCGCGCTCGCGGGCGCGACCGCGTATCTCGCGGTCGCGTGGGACCGGCGGCGGGCGGTCGCGGCGCGTTGAGGTGGACCGGCCGCGTCGGTCGGGTGCCTCCTCCCGACGCGGCCGTGATCCACCCGCGGAACCTGCCGGTACTGGTCCGCTCCGCCGATCAGGGCAGCTTCACCACGGTCCCGCTGCCGGACGTCCGGGACACGCCCTGATCCGTCGGGCCGAAGGCCGAGACAAGATCCGGGGCCGACCAGCGGCGCATGTCGACGGGTGCGGTATCGGAGGGGCCCGGGTAGAGGCGGTACAGGGTGCCCGAACCGGCGATCGGGACGTCGCCGTGCACCAGGGCCACGAACGCGCGGCCGGCGGCGAGTTGTTCGGCTGGGTCGAGGTGTATCGCGGTACCGCCGACGCCTTCGCGCACACGGACCGTGAAGACGTCGACGCCCTCGTCGGCGTCCCGGCGGTACTCGGTGACCTCCGCGGCGCGCCGGCCGCGAATCAGCACCCGGTCGGTGGTCGCGGCGGCGATGATCCGGGCCAGGTCGCCGAGCGTGGCTCGGCCTCCCGGGGCGAAGTGGATGCGCAGGTCGCGGGCCAGTTCGGCGAGGCGGTCGGTGTGCCGGAAGACGTTGTGCAGGCCGTCCTGGCCGGACAGGTTCAGGTCGGTCCACTGGGCGGTGCGGGTGGTCAGGTCGACGGTCATCGGGACGCAGATCCGCGCGTCGCCCGCCAGGTCGAAGCGTTGCCGGACCGCGCTCGGATCGAACGTGCGCCCGGCGGCCACCGCGTCCAGATCCTGGAAGCCGGCGAACGGCGGACGCGTCGTCAGGCGGCGGCGGTCCTGCGTCGGCGTCGACCGCTGCTTTCCAGGTAGCGGGCCAGACCGGAGAGGAGCATGCACATGCCGATGTAGATCGGCGCGATCACGATGACCACCGGGATGAACGGCAGGCTGTAGTCGAGGTTGGTGGCGATCTGCTTGCCGGCGTAGAGGAATTCCTCGTAGGAGATCAGGTAGCCCAGCGAGGTGTCCTTGAGCGTGACCACCAACTGGCTGATGATCGTGGGCAGCATGGTGCGGACCGCCTGTGGGATGAGGATGCTCACCATCACCGTGGTCTTGCGCATGCCCAGCGCGTAGGCCGCCTCGCTCTGCCCCTTGGGGACCGCGTTGACACCGCCGCGGAAGACCTCGGCCAGGACCGATCCGTTGTACAGGGTCAGTCCGAAGATCAACGCCAGACGGGGTTCGACCTTCATCGCGATGAAGATGAAGAAGATCAGCACCAGCACCGGCATGGCCCGGAAGAACTCCACCACCAGGCCCGACAGCCAGCGCACCACTCGGTGGTCGGAGAGTCGGCCGGCCGCGAACACGGCGCCGAAGGCCAGCGAGAGTGCCGCCGCCCACGCGAAGATCTGAAGGGTGTTCCTCAGGCCGCGCAGCAACAACTTTTGCACGCCCACGTATTCGAATGGTGCCCACTTGTCGTAGGCGAACTGGTCGGTGTCGAACAGCTTGTAGACCACCCACGCCAGCACACCCACCAACAGCACCGTGACGATCCAGCCGTAGGTGCGGTGCCGGGCCAGGGCCCTGGGCCCGGGGACGTCGTACAGCGCCGAACTCTCGGTACTCATCGGGCCACCTCCAGGCGCTTCTCCAGGAAGCGGAACAGGGCGCTGATGGACAGCGTGATGATCAGGTAGCCGACCGCGATCCACATGAACGTGACGACGATGTCGTAGCCGAGTTCGTTGAGCGTGCGGTACGTGCCCAGCAGTTCGACGACGCTGAACGAACCGGCGATCGCGGTGTTCTTGGCGAGCGCGATCAGCGTGCTGCCCACCGGCGGGATCACCGCGCGCAGCGCCTGCGGCAACACGATCAGGTCGAGCGTCTGGCCGAAGTTCATTCCCAGACTGCGGGCCGCCTCGCCCTGACCGACCGGCACCGTGTTGATCCCGGCGCGGACCGCCTCGCAGATGAACGCCGAGGTGTAGCAACCCAGGGAGAGCACCGCGAGGGTGAAGAACGGGAGCACTACGCCGAATCGCGGCAGACCCAGCACGACCGCGAAGAACAACAGGGTGAGCGGGGTGTTGCGGAGCACGGTCACCCACGCGCCGCCGAGGATGCGCAGCGGCCGGACCGGGGAGACCCGGCATCCGGCCATCAGCACCCCGAGCACGAGTGCGATCGCCGAGGCGGCCAGGGTCAGTTCGACCGTACCCACGAAGCCCTTGCGGAACAGGGCGAAGTTGTCGAGCAGGACGTTCATCGTCGACGCCTTCCGCTAGTACCGGTCCACCGGCGGCGGCTGCGGAGCCGGTACGCCGGAGAGGCCGAGGGTCGAGTCGTAGGCGCGTTTCCAGTCGCCGTTCTGTTCGTGCGCGACGATCGCGTCGTCGAGCGCGAGGCGGAAGTTGCGATCGCCGCGCGGCACGCCGATTCCGTACGGTTCCTTCGAGAACGGCACTCCGGCGAGCCGGAGTTGGTCGGGCACCTTCGCGGCGTAGCCCTTGAGGATGGTGTCGTCGGTGGTGACGGCGTCGACCTGGAGACTGATCAGGTTGTCCACGCAGACCGAATAGCTGTCGTAGGCGACGGCCGTGGCCTTGGGGTAGTCGGTGACCAGGCGCTGGTACGGGGTGGAGCCGGCGACCGAACAGACCTTCTTGCCGGCCAGGTCCTGCGGGCCGTTGATGTCCTTGTCGTTCTTGCGCACCAGCAACGCCTGACCGGCCATGTAGTACGGGCCGGCGAAGCCGACCAGCTTCTTGCGGTTGTCGTTGATCGTGTACGTCCCGACGTAGTAGTCGACTTCGCCGTTCTGCAAGGAGGTCTCGCGGTTGGCGGAGGTGATCGTCTTGAACTCGATCCGGTCCGCCGGGAAGCCCAGTGACGCGGCCATCATCTTGGCGATCTCGATGTCGAAGCCCGAGTAGTAGCCGGTGGCCGGGTCCTGCTGGGCGACATACGGCTGGTCGGCCTTGGTGCCGACGATCAGTCGCCCGCGCGACTTGGCCGCGCGGAAGGTGGGCGAGTCGAGGGTGACGTCGGTGGCGACCTGATAGGACGGCAGGTCCTTGGCCTTGGGGCCCTTGGGCGGGGGAGTGCCGGACTTGCCGCACGCGGCCAGCAGCAGGGTGGCGAGGAGGAGGGCGAGCAGGGCCGCGGTCTGTGGTGTGTTGCGGAGGGCGACGGGAGTGGTGCGGGCGCGGGTTCGAGTGCGGGTGCGGGTGCGCATGTGCGATCCCCCGTCAGTGCTTGAGGATCTTGGACAGGAAGTCCTTGGCCCGGTCGGTCTCCGGGTGGTCGAAGAAGTCCTCGGGCCTGCGCGACTCCATGATCCGACCGTCCGCCATGAACACCACACGATTGGCCGCCGAGCGGGCGAAGCCCATTTCGTGGGTGACCACGACCATCGTCATGCCCTCGACCGCGAGCGTGCGCATGACTTCCAGGACCTCGTTGATCATCTCCGGGTCGAGCGCGGAGGTCGGCTCGTCGAAGAGCATCACCTTGGGGTCCATCGCCAACGATCGGGCGATGGCGACCCGCTGTTGCTGACCGCCGGAGAGCTGCGCCGGATACTTGGGTGCCTGGTCGGCCAGGCCGACCCGGTCCAGGAGTTCGCGCGCCTTCTTGTCCGCCTCCGCCTTGCTGCGCTTGCGTACCTTGATCTGTGCCAGAGTCAGGTTCTCCAGCACGGTCTTGTGCGCGAAGAGGTTGAACGACTGGAACACCATGCCGACTTCGGAACGCAGCCGGGCCAGTCCGCGACCCTCGGCGGGCAACGGCCGGCCGTCGATGGTGATGCTGCCGGAGTCGATCGTCTCCAAACGGTTGATCGTGCGGCACAGCGTCGACTTGCCGGAGCCGGAGGGGCCGATCAGGACGACCACCTCGTTGCGCGACACCGTCAGGTCGATGTCGCGCAATACGTGCAGCGACCCGAAGTGCTTGTTCACGCCGGAGAGGACAACGAGTGGGTCTTCCGAGGTCACAGGTATCCGACTCGCCTTCGACACGGGGGCAGGGGCCGCGTGCAAGCGCACGTGCCCGGTGCATGGACCCCGGCGGATCGATTCAGTCGCGTCGGCGCCGCCAACCCCCCTAACGGCCGATAGAGTCCCCTCGCGCGGGTGACACGTGCACGGTCGGCGGTCGGCGGTCGGCCGGGCGCCCGGACGGTCGGGCGTGCGGGTACGGGTGCGTGCATTCGGGCGCGTGACCGGGCCGGTGTGCGGACCGGTGCGCCGGTCTCGCGCCGGCGGGCGTGGGTTCGGACGGAGCGGGTCGAGTCGAGGGAGTCGTCGATGGCCAAGGTCAACATCAGTCTGGACGCGAACGTCGTGATCGAGGTCATGGTCCTGTCCGGCGTGCGCAACGCCCAGGACGCGATCGAGGCGATCGTGCTCGACTACATCGCACGCGGCCACCGCACCGAGGCACTGACCGGCAACGTCGAGGACCATCGGCGCACGGTCGAGGAGCGCGAGCAGCGCAATCCCGTCATCGAGTAGCGGGCCCGGGCCCCCGGTGCGTACTTGCGTCCGGCCCGGTCGGATTTCGGCGGGTCGTCACGCGGCTCGTCACGTTGTTTGTCACGCGGCTTGTCATGTGTCGCGGTCGCATTGTCCCGAGCCGCTGTACGGGGCCCGAGGGCACTGCGCGAGAATGGTTGGTGACACGTGCGACACGGAGCCACGGGTCGGGCCGGTGGGGGACGAGGTGCATACGCATGCGGTTGTGGCTGTCCTATTTCGCGTTCATGACCTCGGTGGGCCTGACCAACCGTACGAGCGACATCTGGCGCAGCGCGCGTGTGACCGACGACATCGTGTCGGCGTGCCGCGCGTTGCCGCTGGGTGACCCGGCTCGGCGCGGGTTGGTTCGGGCGATGGGGCTGGTGGCGATCCAGATGTGGTGCGTGTCCATCGTGATCGCGGTGTCGCCGTGGTTCGCGGCGGACGACGAGAGCCCGGCGGCGTTCTGGGGCTATCTGTCGATGGTCGCGGTCGTGGTCCTGCTGGCCGTCGCGGTGATCGAGGCGACGGTGATCCTGTACAACCGGCCACGCAACCTGGTCGCGCCGCACATGCGGGCGGAGCGCGGCATACTCCGCTGACGGCGCGGAGCGCGTCCGGGGACGAGGGCCGGCGCGCAGCCGCCGCCTTTCTCGCGATCTCGACGTAGGGCGGACGGGGCGGGGCGAGGCGAGGCACGCGGTGACCCGTGGCGGGAGCTCCGACCGGGTACGAAAGACTGCGCACATGACGATCACATCGGTGACAGTGCGTCGACACGTACCGGACTTGGACGCGGCGATCGTGTTCTACGAGCGGCTGAGCGGTGAACCGGCGGCCCGATTCGCCTTCGCCGGGCTGGAGTTGGCCTCCACCGGGCCGTTCCTGGTGTTCACCGGACCGGACGAGGTGGCGGCCCGCTTCGCCGGGGTGGCCGCCACCCTCGGCGTCGAGGACCTGGACGCGACAGTCGCCGACCTGATCGCCCACGGCGCCACGTCGATCGCCCCGCCGACGGCCACGCCCAACGGACGCCGCGCGGTCCTGCGGCACCCGGACGGCGGGGTCTTCGAATACGTCGGCATCTGAGCGACCGCGCCGGGATCGGGGCCGCCGTCGGGTTCGACGGCGGCCCCGATCTCTGTCAGCTGCCGGCGACGAGCTGCGCCGGGCCGAACGCGTTGCCGTCGGCGTCCGGAGGAGGACGTACCTGACCTCCGTCACATCGGGCCCTGCGGGCGCTTGCGTCGAAGACGAAGACGCCTTGCTGTCCGGCGTACTTGCCACCGCCCGGCACGACGACACTTGGCGCGGCCAACAGGTTGTAGTGAGTGATGGCACATCGTGAGGGTGGTGCGGAAAATGCGTGGCCCGGCGGTCGGAGTGCCTGACAACGTGGCTCGGCATGGTGATGCTGCGGCAGATTCGGGCCGACTTCGATGCCACTTCGTTGGTGGTGTACCAGGCATATGCGCCGGCCATCGCCGAACCGGCTTTGCGGGAGGGGCGGTTCGTGGCGCCGTTCTCGTTCGGGCGGATGACGTGGGTCAAGCCGTCGTTCTGCTGGTTGATGCACCGCAGTGACTGGGGCCGGAAGGCGGGCCAGGAGCGGGTGTTGGCCGTGCGGATCAGCCGGGCGGGGTTCGAGCACGCGCTCGGGCGGGCGGTGTCGACCGAGGGATCGGTGGCGGGCGCCGCGGTGCACGTGCAGTGGGATCCGGAACGGTCGTTGCGTGGCGCGGCGTTGAACCACTACAGCATCCAGGTCGGGATCGGGCGCGACTTGATTCGTACCTTCAACGACGAGTGGATCGTCGGCATCACCGATCTGACGCCGTTGGTGCGGCGGGTGGCCGGACTGCTCAAGGATGGGCGGGCGGCTCAGGCCCAGCGGTTGTTGCCGGCGGAGAAGCCGTATCCGCTGCCTGCGCCTCTTGCGCGTCGGGTCGGCGTGGACGGCTGAGGGGGCTTTTGGGCCTCGGGCCTCGGGTTCAGGGCTGCGGGATTTCGGGTGCCTCGGGGTGGCGGGCCGTTGGCTGTTCGGGCACTGGTGTCCCGGGTGTCGCCGGCCGCTGGTTGGACCGGCCGGCGGTACGGGGAGCGAGCCGCTGGGAGTTGGTGATGGTGAAGCGGGAGTGGCTGCGAACCGGACGGGCCCGGGTACGCGGTGGCCCGAGGTGCGCGCGTAGCTGGAGGGCGTCAGGCGTGGGTTCCGCCGTCTACCCGGATTTCGGTCCCGGTGATGAAGGCGCCGTCGTCGGAGGCAAGCATGGCGATGACGCCCGCGATGGCGTCGGGGCCGGCCATCGGGGCGCCGCCGGATTCCAGTTCGGTGGCCAGGATGGGGGAGAGCTTGGCGAACAGCTCCCAGTCGGTGTCCGCCGGAAGGTAGCCCGAAGTCGCGTCGGTGATACCGGACTTGATGCTGCCCGGGGCGACGTTGACGGCACGCAGACCCTGCTTGCCGTATTCGAGGGCGAGGGCGTGCGTGAAGGACTGGATGCCGCCCTTGCTGGCCGCGTAAGCCGCCATGTACGGGTGGGCGAAGGCCGCCGAGGTCGAGCTGAAGTTGACCACGACGCCGTTGCCGGTGGCCAGGAGGGCGGGCAGTGCCTCGCGCGTCACCAGGAACGTGCCGGTGAGGTTGACCGTGATGATCCGGTTCCACAGGTCGAGCGAGGTCAGGTGGGTGTGTTCGGCGCGCAGGATGCCGGCGGCGTTGACCAGGACGTCGAGGCCGCCGAGTTCGGCTACGGCGGTACGGACGCCTTCGGCTACGGAGGTCTCGTCGGCGATGTCGACGATGAGGGTGGTGAGGCGCTCCGCGGTGCCTTCCGTCGTGGCGAGTTCGCGGGTGTCGGCGAGGCCGTCGGCGACCACGTCGGCCGCGACGACCCGGCCGCCTTCGCGGAGCAACCGCAGGGCCGTCGCCTGGCCGATGCCGGAGCCGGCGCCGGTGACCAGGACGCGGCGGGTGTCGAAGCGGTTCATGCGAATGCCTTCTTTCCGGGCGGGTGGTTGGTTCCCCCGTTCTTGCACGTTACGCCTAACGTGCACGTTGTGCCATCAATTCATCGGGCGGCATTAGACTGGACGGATGGATGCTGCTTCGGTCGGTACGGATTCGGTTGGTTCGGACCAGGTGCCTCGTGCGGCTCGCCGTGGGGGGTCTGCCCGAGTCGGGCGGCCTTCGTTGACGGAGCGGCGGAAGGCCGATACCCGGACCGAGGTGTCACGGGCGGCGATCCGGCTGTTCGCGGAGCGTGGGTTCGACGAGACGACCGTGGAGGACATCGCGGAGGCATCCGGAATGGCGCTGCGGACCTTCTACCGCTACTTCCGGAGCAAGGAGGAGACCGTCGCGCCGGTGCTGTCGGCCGGGATCGCGGACTGGGTGGAGCGGCTGGCGGCGTGTGACCCGGCGGTCGGGCTGCTGGAGGCGATGACCACCAGTTATCGCGCGGCGATGCGGCATGCGCGGGAGGTGGACGGGGTCGACGACGAGCAATTGCGGGTCGTGCTGCGGACCGCGGACGGGCATCCGGCGTTGCGGGCGGTGTGGTTGGGGGTGCACCACGACTGCGAGGAGCGGTTGCGGCCGGTGATTGCGGCGCGGGTGGGCGTGGGGGTGGACGGCTTGGCGGGGGACGGGTTGGCGGTGGACCTGGCGGCGGGAGCGGCGAACGTTGCGGTTCGTGTGGCGATGCGGCGGTGGGCGCTGGAGGGGAGGGGTGACGCTGCGGATCGGGTGGCCGATGCCTTATTGCGGGTCGCCGAGGGGGGCCTTTTGCGCACGTGAGGGTGGGGGGTTTGGCCTCAGTCGCCGGCCGGGCTTGGCCTCAAGCGCCGGCCGGGCTGGGTGGCCTCAGTCGCCGGCCGGGCTTGGCCTCAAGCGCCGGCCGGGCTTGGCCTCAAGCGCCGGCCGGGCTGGGTGGCCTCAAGCGCCGGCCGGGCTGGGTGGCCTCATGCGCCGGCCGGG
>NZ_JBEXCV010000080.1:0-39332 GCF_040605455.1 Embleya sp. NPDC005575
GGCGCAGCCCGCCCCGGGCCCGACGCAGCTTCCGGGCCCGACGCAGGCGCACGGCACGGCGCAGGTCCCAGGCGCGGCACAGCTCCCGGGCCCGACGCACGTCGCGCCGTCGGCGCCGCAGCCCGCCCCGGACGCCGCCGAATCAGACCGCGAGGTGCAGGTCGCGCGACTGTTCGACCTGCACTATCCCTCGATGCTCCGGCTCGCCACCCTGCTCGGCGCCGACGACCCGGAGAACATCGTCGCCGAGGCCTACTACGAGATCTACCGCAAATTTCGTAAACTGCGCACGCCCGAAGCCGCTGCGGCCTATCTGCGGTCGGTGGTGTGCAATCTGGTCCGAATGCGAATACGCCACCTCCAGGTCGCCCGCCGGCACGTCGAGGAACCCGTGGACACGGTGGCCTCGGCCGAGACCTCGGCCCTGTTGCGCGACGACCAGCAGGCGCTGATCCGCGCACTGCGCGAGTTGCCGGCGCGCCAGCGCGAGGCGCTCGTGCTGCGCCACTGGCTGGGGCTGAAGGAGAAGGAGATCGCGTCGACCATGGGCATCTCGGTCGGCTCCGTCAAGACGCACACCGCGCGTGGGATCGCCGCTCTCACGCACGCGATGGAGGTACGGCGATGAACAACCCGCCCGACACCGAGACGATGAACAACCCTCCCGGCACGGAGCGACAACTGCGCGAGGCACTGGAAACCCTGGCCGCCGGCATCCACCCGGCCCCGGACGCGTACCGCACCGCGCACGGCGACTGGCAGCGCCGCGAACGCCGTCGCCGGCTGGTCCTGGCCACGCTGATCGTGCTGGTCTTCACCCTGGCCACGGTGATCGGCGTCCTGGTCCTCAATCACACACCCGCCGACCCCGGCCCGGTCTTCGAGCACCGGCCCTCCCCGTGACGTCCTCGCGGCGCGGGCCGAGACGGCCCGCCACCGGTGCGCGACGCCCCGAAGTCTTGTTAGTAAAGTTTCCTAACAAGTCTTGACGGCGCGCGCGGCACCTTGGGATCGTCAGGGCCAACAACCGGGCCGGAGGCTCCTGTTGGGGCACTGCGGGCCACCCGACCGCGGTGGTGCCGAGTCACGCGACGGCACTTCTCCGGCCCATTCGAGCGCACCATCCTGCCCGGCTCAGGCACGACGATCGGCTCCTCAACCCTGGAGGACGACGTGCACCTGTCCCTGCCCCCGCGCCCGACCCGCCGAAGTCCCTCGTTTCTCTTCGCTCGGCGTGCCGTGTCCCGATTGCCCAAATTTCCCGCCGTCCTCGCCGTGATCGCCATGCTGGCGACCGTGCTGACCTTCGGCCAAACCGCCTCCGCCGCGGAGGTTTTGCTCTCCCGCGGCAAACCCGCCACCGCCTCCTCCAGTGAGGACTCCACGCTCGGCCCGGCCAAGGCCGTGGACGGCAAGAGCACCACCCGGTGGGCGAGCAAGGAGGGGTCCGGCGCCCAGTGGCTGAGCGTCGACCTCGGCTCCGACGTCTCCATCTCCCGGGTCAAGCTGACCTGGGAGGCCGCCTACGCCAAGGCGTACCGGATCGAGGTCTCGCCCGACGGCGCGTCTTGGACCAAGGTCTACAACACCTCGGCCGGCGACGGCGGCACCGACGACCTCGGCGCACTGTCCACCCACGGTCGCCACGTGCGCGTGTACGCGACCACCCGGGCCACCGAATACGGCTACTCCCTTTGGGAGTTCGAGGTATTCGGCGCAGGCGGCCCGGACACCACCGCACCCACCACGCCGACCGCGTTGCGGGTGACCGGCACCACGCCCACCGGCGTCTCGCTGGGCTGGACCGCCTCCACCGACAACGTCGGGGTGACCGGCTACGACGTGCTGCGCGACGGCGTCACCGTCGGCACGAGCGCCGGCACCTCCTATACCGACACCGGCCTGACCACCGGAGTCGGCTACACCTACACCGTTCGCGCCCGCGACGCGGCGGGCAACCTGTCCGCGCCCAGCACGTCGGTGGTCGGCACCCCGCAGGCCGGCGGCTCCTCGTTCACCGTCGTCGCGGCGGGCGACATCTCCGACCCGGGCTGCACGTCGGCCCAGGAGTGCGGGGCCGAGCAGACCGCGCGGCGGGTCGAGGCGATCAATCCGGATGAGGTGATCACGCTCGGCGACAACCAGTACGACACGGGCAGCCTCGCCGACTATCGCAAGTACTACGACACCACGTGGGGCCGGTTCAAGGCCAAGACCCGTCCCGCGCCCGGCAATCACGAGGCCGACGACAGCCCGTCCGAGGCCGGCTACAAGGCCTACTTCGGCAACCGGGCCACTCCCGACGGCACCACCTGGTACAGCTGGGACCGCGGCGGCTGGCACTTCATCGCGCTCGACTCCGAGCAGTCGATGTCGGCGAACTCGGCGCAGATCCAGTGGCTCAAGGCGGATCTGGCGAACAACTCCCAGGGCTGCGTGGCCGCCTACTGGCACAAGCCCCTGTACAGCTCGGGGCCGCAGGCGGACAAGGTCAGTCAGACCGCGTGGCAGGTGCTCTACGACGCGCACACGGATCTGATCCTCAACGGGCACGACCACCTCTACGAGCGCTACGCGCCGCAGAACCCCAAGGCCAAGGCGGATCCCGCCGGCATCCGCGAGTTGCTCGTGGGCACCGGTGGCGCGGACCCGTACGACTTCGAGAGTCCGCAACCCAACAGCGAAAAGCGGGTGACCGGTTCGCCGGCCGTACTCAAGCTGACTCTCTCCGCCGGCAGCTACTCCGGACAGCTCGTGCGCTATGACGGCAAGCAGCTCGACTCCTTCGGGCCGGTCGGCTGCCACTGAGTCCACCGATCGTGCGGGCCGGCCGGCGACCACTTCCCCGGCCGGCCCGTACCGGGCCCGAATCACCGCTTCCCGTCCCGTCGTCGCCACCCACCTCGTTCCGACCGATCCATCCCTTTGACCCATCCCGTTCGACTCGTCCGCTCCGACCCGACCCGAGTCCACCGTCCCCGGACGGATCGAGGGAGGACCGCCCGTGTACATCGCCGCCACCCGGCGCGCGGATCAGGCCGGTGGGATCGCCTCGGCCAAGGCACCGCGCAAATTCGCGCGCAACGTCCCGGCCAACGTGCTCGCGCTCGGCGCCGTCAGTCTGGTCACCGACATCTCCTCGGAGATGGTCACCGCGGTGCTGCCCACCTACTTCGTGCTCACCCTGGGGCTGAGCCCGTTGCAGTACGGTCTCCTGGACGGCACCTACTTCGGCGTCACCGCCTTCGTGCGCCTGCTCGGCGGCCAAGTGGCCGACCGCACCCGCCGGCGCAAGCTGGTCGCGGGCACCGGCTACGGGTTGTCCGCCGTGTGCAAACTCGGCCTCCCGCTGGCCGGTTCCTCGGTCACCGGGCTGGGCCTGGTGCTCGCGGCGGACCGCACCGGCAAGGGGCTGCGCACCGCGCCACGCGACGCACTGATCACGCTCAGCACGCCCGCGCCCGATCTGGGGCGGGCATTCGGCGTGCACCGCGCGATGGACACGATCGGCGCCTTCCTCGGACCGCTCGCCGCCTTCGCCGTGTTGTGGGCCACCCACGACGCGTACGACGCCGTGTTCGTGGTGAGCTTCTGCGTGGCCGTCTTCGCGGTACTGCTGATGGCGCTGTACGTGCGCGACCACCACGAACCGGCCGGACCTCGGCGCGAATCATCGCTGCGAGCCGCGTTCGCGCTGCTGCGGCTGCGCCCGTTCCGGCGCACCTGCGTGGCCGCGACGATGCTCGGCCTGCTCACCGTCGGCGACACGTTCGTGTATCTGGTGCTGCAACACGGCTTCGACATCCCGCTCCGCTACTTCCCGCTGCTGCCGCTGGGCACCGCCGGCGCTTATCTGCTGCTTGCGGTGCCGCTCGGTCGACTCGCCGATCGGGTCGGTCGGTTCCGGGTCTTCCTCGGCGGCCACCTCGCGCTGCTCGCGGCCTACGCGGTGGCCGCCGCACCCAACGGCGGCCGGGCGCCGGGCCCCCTGCTGATGTGGACGGTGCTGCTGGGCGTACTCGTGCTCCAGGGCATGTTCTACGCCGCCACGGACGGTGTGCTGATGGCCGCCGCCGGGCCGCTGCTCCCGGTGCACCTGCGCACCAGTGGTCTGGCGCTGCTCCAGACCGGTCAGGCCGGCGCCCGGTTGTTCTCCTCGGTGCTCTTCGGCGCGGCTTGGACGTTGTGGGGCTCGGGCCCCGCGTTGCTCGTCATGGGAGCCGGCTTGACCGGCGCCCTCGTCGTGGCCCGGCGGTTGCTGCCGTCGCGGTCCCCACTGCCGGAGGTGACCGGATGAAGCGCGCCCTCGGCCTGCTGCTCGGCCTGCTGGTGCTGGTCGGAGTGGCGGTCGGCTACTCGACCTTCGCGGCCGGCCGCGAGGACGACTCGGCGGTCGAGCGCCGGCCGCTGGACCTGGCCGCCGGCGGGCAGTTGGTGTTCGTGGACACCGCCCGCAAAGGCGGCCACCGCACCGTGGCCGCGACCACGATCGACCCGGCCGGCAGCACCGGCGCGGCCCGCACCGACAGCGGGTTGCGCTGTGAACGCTTCGCCGTCGGCGCGGCCACCGGCGTCTGCCTCCAGACCCGCGGCGGCCCGCTGCCCGGCACCGACGCGTTGATCGTGGATCGGGCAATGAACGTCCGGCGCCGGATCGAACTCGCGGGCACCCCGAGTCGGGCCCGGGTCTCGGCGAGCGGACGGATGGTGTCCTGGACCGTCTTCGTCACCGGCGAGTCCTACAACAAGGCCGGGTTCTCCACCTGGACCGGCATCCTGGACACCCACACCGACTACACGTTGCTCAACATCGAGGCCATCCCGCTGACCATCGACGGCAAGCGCTACCGATCCGCCGACGTCAACTACTGGGGCGTCACATTCGCCGCCGACGACAACCGCTTCTACGCCACCGTGTCCACCAAGGGCCGCACCTACCTGGTCGAGGGCGACTACGCGAACTGGGAGGCGCACACGGTGCGGGAGAACCTGGAATGCCCGTCGTTGTCCCCGGACGGCACCCGGATCGCGTTCAAGAAACGCTCCGGCCCCACCACGTGGCGACTGCACGTGCTGGACCTGGCGACGATGCGCGAGACCCCGCTGGCCGAACGGGAGAGCATCGACGATCAGGCGGCCTGGCTGGACGACCACACCGTGATGTACGGCCGGGGCCGCGACGTCTACGCGACGCCCGCCGACGGATCGGGTACGCCACGCCTGCTCGCGGCGAAGGCGGCCTCGCCGACGGTCCTGCGCTGACCACCCGTTCCCACACCGCACTTCGCGCGCCGGGCCGTACCGCCGGGCCCGGCGCGTCCGGTCCACCGGCACGGCCCGGGTGCGGGCGTCGGTCCGGAGGCGCGTCCACCGCGACTTCGGACGCGGCCGGGCACGAAAGCCGGCCCGGATCGGGCGGTCAGCCGCCGTGCCGCCCGACCAACAGGGCGCCCAGGGCGCTGCGTTCGTGTCTAACCGACCGACCGGCCCGGGTGGTCGTGATCAGTCCCGCGCCACGCAGCGCGGCGGTGTGCGCGGAGACGGTGGCGTTGGCGACCCGGAGCCGGCGGGCCAGGTCGCCCGTGGTGTGCCCGGCGGCGAGCAGATGCAGGATGTCGAGCCGGGTCCGGCCGATCACCGCGGCCAGTGCGTCCTCGGTGCCGCCGGGCCCGGCGAGTGCGAGCGGCAGGCCCGGCCCTGCCGGACAGGTGACGGCCACGGGCCGTTCGGGCAGGTTCGACACCAGCGGGTGCGCACTCCAGTGGAAGGTGGGCAGGAGCAACAGGCCGCGCCCGCCCAGCTCGATGTCCTCGTCGGGCGGAGCGGCGAACTCCCAGACGCCGTCCCGCAGTCGGCTGCCCGGGACGAGTTCGGCGAGGGCCGCGCCGAGCCCGTGTTCGGCCATGGTCAGCGCGTGTCGGGTGAATTCCGTGTGATGCAGGTCCTGCACCAGGGACCACACCGGGCCCAGGAGCGTCTCGAAGGCCGCGTGCTGGGCCCGGCGTACCACCTGCCAGGCGTCCGCGTCGCCGCGGTGCAGGTCGCGGATCCAGTGCGGCACGGGCGCGGGATGCCCGGTGTACACCCGTTCGATCTCGGCTCGCACCATCTCCGGGCGGGTGGCCCGAACCGTGTCCAGGCCCTGAATCAGCGAATCGTCGAAGACGTCGATGAACATGGGCGGCCGCCCGCCGGGGACCAGGTCCCCGAGCGGGTCGACGGCCGCCGGCAGGGTCCGGAGCAGCCCTTGCCGCCAGCGGCCGAAGAGCAGCGCCTCGTCCGGGCGCACCATCCGCATCAGCGCCGCGTTGAGTTCCTGCAACGGTGCCGGTCGCGGGGCGAACCGGATCCGGGCGAAGTCGGCGGCGGTGAAGTGGATCCGGATCACTACTCTCCTCGCCGGCGCGGCGCCATCCTTTCGGCCCGTGCCTCAACCTTCGCGTGTCGTCCCCGTCGGATGCCAACCTTCGGGACATGCCCCCGGCATTCACCCAGGAGGCATCGAACGCCGCAAGGGCGCGGCTCACATGGGTCTCGCGCCCGGTTCGCCCGCCACCACACGACACGAGGAGTATCCATGGTTCGCGAAGAAGCCGACGGGCCCGCCGGGATCGACCGGCGGCGGGTCCTCGCCTCGGCCGTGCCGGCCGCGGCACTGCTCCTCGCGGGCGGCATCGCCCGCGCTCGACCCGCGTCCGCCCGACCCGCGACCGCTCGACCCGCGACCGAACGACTCACGCCCGCCCGATCCGACGAGCCCCGGCCCGCGACCGACGGCGTGCTGCGGCTCACGCCGCCGACCGGGCCGTATCCGGTCGGGACCACCACGTTGTACCTGGTCGACCGCTCCCGGCCGGACCCGTGGGAGCCGATCCCGGTGCGCGAGGTGATGGTCACGGTGTTCTACCCGGCCCGCACCGTGCGCGGCCGCCCGGTCGCACCGCAACTGAGCGCCGGAGCCGGGCAGGCGTTCGTGACGGCCGCTCGGCTGACCCACCCGCAGCTGCCCGCGGCGGGGGTGGACTGGGCGGCCACGGCCACCCACGCGTACACGAACGCGCCCGCGCGGACCGAGCGGCGCCCGGTGCTGCTGTACAGCCCCGGCGGCGGCGACCCGCGTGGCATGGGGACCGGCGTCGCCGAGGAGTTGGCGAGCCGGGGCTACGTGGTGGTGTGCATCGACCATTCGGGCGACGGCGCCGTGATCGAGTTCCCGGTGGACATGCGGGGTCGCGAGGACCGGGTGCGCTGGACCGTCTTCCGCTTCGACCCGCGCACCGATCCCGGGATGTTCCGCACCATGATCGACACCCGGATCGCGGACACCCGGTTCGTGCTCGACCGGTTGACGGTCCTGGCCGACGGCGAGAACCCGGATCCGACCGGCACGCCGCTGCCCGACGGCCTGCATCGGGCGCTGGATGTGCGACGGGTGGGCGTCTACGGTCACTCCGCCGGTGGCACGACCGCGGCCGAGGCGATGCACGAGGATCGCCGAATCGCCGCCGCGGTCAACCTGGAGGGCTACCTGGACCACCCGTCGCCCGAGCCCGGCCGGGACGGCGAGTTGTACGCGATCGCCCGCGACGGCACCGATCGGCCGCTGCTCCTGCTGGGCACCGACGGCTTCACCGACCGGCGGAGCCTGGACCGCTCGTGGTCCGCGCTGCGCGCCCGATCCCGCCGGCCCGTCCCCCGGCGCCGCATCGAGGCCGCCGCACACCACGTGTTCACCGACCATGCCGTCTTCGCACCCCGACTCCAGGCCGCCGGCCTGATGTCCGCCGCCGACCGGATCGCCCTGATCGGCCCGATCGACCCGGCCGTGTCGGTGCCCACGGTGCGCCGGTACGTCCACGCGTTCTTCGCTCGGCACCTGCCCGCACACTGAGCGGCCGGACCGGGTCGGTGACGACGCACGCGTGTGGGCGCCGGGGAAACCCCCGGCGCCCACGCGCGTGTCCTGCGTCGGCGAAGGTCAGGCGGGCCCGGGTGCCGGGTCGCCCTCCTCGACCCAGTCCATCGTGCGCGCCACCGCCTTGCGCCAGTTGCGATACCCCAGGTCGCGGGTGGCGTCGTCCATCCGCGCGGTCCATTCTGCGGCGCGGTGCCAGTTCGCCCGCAGCGAGTCCAGGTCGGGCCAGTAGCCGACCGCGAGTCCGGCCGCGTACGCCGCGCCCAGTGCGGTGGTCTCGGCCACGAACGGGCGGGCCACCGGGGCGTCCAGCACGTCGGCGATGGTCTGCATGAGCAGGTTGTTGGCGGTCATCCCGCCGTCCACCTTGAGCGTGGCGAGCTTGACGCCGGAGTCGCGCTCCATCGCGTCCACCACCTCGCGGGTCTGCCACGCGGTGGCCTCCAGGACGGCCCGCGCGATGTGCCCCTTGTTCACGTACGCGGTCAGGCCGGCGATCACACCGCGTGCGTCCGAGCGCCAGTACGGCGCGAACAGTCCGGAGAAGGCCGGCACGAAGTACGCGCCGCCGTTGTCCTCGACGGTCAGCGCGAGCGTCTCGATCTCGGCCGCGGTGCTGATCAGTCCCATCTGGTCGCGCATCCACTGCACCAGCGACCCGGTCACCGCGATCGAGCCTTCCAGCGCGTAGACCGGCGCGTCCTTGCCGAGCCGGTAGGCGACCGTGCTGAGCAGGCCGTGGTGCGACTGCACGATCCGCGATCCGGTGTTGATCAGCAGGAAGCTGCCGGTGCCGTAGGTGCTCTTGGCCTCGCCCTCCTCGAAGCACGTCTGCCCGAACAGCGCGGCCTGCTGGTCGCCCAGCGCGGAGGCGACCGGGACGCCCTCCAGGATGCCTCGGGCGGTGCCGTACACCTCGGCGGAGGAGCGGATCTCGGCCAGCAACGAACGCGGCACGTCCATCGCGCGCAGGATCCGGTCGTCCCAGTCCAGCGTCTCCAGGTTCATCAACATCGTGCGCGAGGCGTTGGTGACGTCGGTGACGTGCACGCCGCCGTCCGGGCCGCCGGTGAGGTTCCACACCACCCACGACTCCATCGTGCCGAACAGGATGTCGCCCCGATCGGCCCGCTCACGCAGCCCCTCGACGTTGTCGAGCAGCCAGCGGATCTTGGGTCCGGCGAAGTAGCTGGCCAACGGCAGCCCGGTCTCCACCCGGAAGCGGTCCTGGCCGACGTTGCCGCCCAGTTCGCGGCACAGCGCGTCGGTGCGGGTGTCCTGCCACACGATCGCGTTGTGCACCGGCACACCGGTGTGGCGGTCCCACAGCACGGTGGTCTCGCGCTGATTGGTGATGCCCAGTGCGCGGATCTGCTCACGACGGATGCCCGCCTGGGCGAGCGCGCCGGCGACCACCGCCTGCACCACGCTCCAAATCTCGGCGGCGTCGTGCTCGACCCAGCCCGGGCGCGGGAAGATCTGCCGGTGCTCGCGCTGGTCGACGGCGACGATGCGCCCGTCCGCGCCGAAGATGATGCATCGGCTGGACGTGGTGCCCTGGTCGATCGCGGCGATGTAGGTGTCGGACATGGCTCCTCTTCCGAAGGATCCGAGGGAAAAGTCGGGGTCGGTGTGTGCGGGCGCGGACCTCAGAACGCGAGCCGGTACAGCCCGCCGGCCGCCAGCCCGCCCAGGGTCGGGCCGACCACGGGGACCCACGCGTAGGCCCAGTCCGAGCCGCCCTTCTTGGGGATGGGCAGCAGCGAGTGTGCCAGGCGCGGCCCGAGATCGCGGACCGGATTGATGGCGTAGCCGGTCGGACCGCCCAGCGACAGGCCGATGCCCACCACCAGGAGTGCGGTCATCAGGATGCCGGTACCGGAGAGGGCGAGCCCGTCGGTCAGGCCCTGGGTGAGGATCACGATGACCAGCACGGTGGTGGCGATCGTCTCGGTGATCACGTTCTGCACCGGGTTGCGGATTTCCGGCGAGGTGGCGAACACTGCGAGCACCGGTTCACCGTGCTCCTTGAACTGACCCAGATAGGTGGCCCAGGCCAGCACGGCGCCGATCACCGCGCCGGTGAACTGCCCGGCGAGGTAGACCGGCACCTTGTCCCATTCTCCGGTCTTGACGGCTATGCCGAACGTGACGGCGGGATTGAGATGCGCGCCGGACAGCGACACGCTCGCGTATGCCCCGGCCAGGACCGCGAAGCCCCAGCCGAAGGTGATCGCCAGCCAGCCCGCGTTCTGCGCCTTGGACCGGTTCAGGGTGACCGCCGCGCACACGCCGACGCCCAGGAGCAGCAGGATGGCCGTACCCAGGGTCTCGCCGATGAAGATCTTGTCGCTCGTCACAACAACACGGCCCCTTCTTGACTGCACGGATGGGACGGCGCCGGGATGCGGCGCCGGACGGACGCACGGCACGCACGCCGGGATCGACGCGCCGTGCGGGGATGCGGGAATCCGCTCCGCATCAGGGCGGGCGGGGGGAGACCGCCGTTGCGGTGCCGTGGAGTACGCACGCCGGGTGGATCCCGATCGCACTCGGATCGCAACCGTTGGCCCGGTCCGTTCGATCTGGCAGACGACTCTGACTGGCATTCGACATTGACGACCGCTGTCCGGCAGTGTTCTCTGCGGGTTGCGCCGCCGTCAAGAGTCCGTGAACATCTCGTTTCCGACCCTGCCCGCGAGCGCCGGGCCCGGCGGGCGGGCGGTGGGCCCGATCGGCATGCGTACGACCGCTGTTCTACATTGCCAACCCGATCTTCATTGCCAACCTGATCTTCGATGGAGGAGTTGGTATGCCCGGTCCCATCCAGTCGCTCGAACGCGCAGCGGCGATCCTGCGGCTGCTCGCCGGCGGCGAACGGCGCTTCGGCCTGAGCGAGGTGGCCACCACCCTGGGTCTGGCGAAGGGCACCGCGCACGGCATCCTGCGCACGCTCCACCAGGAGGGGTTCGTCGAACAGGACGCCAAGAGCGGCAAGTACCAGCTCGGCGCCGAACTGCTCCGACTGAGCAGTTCCTACCTCGACGTGCACGAGTTGCGCGCCCGGGCCCTGGTCTGGGCCGACGACCTGGCTCGCGCCAGCGGCGAGAGCGTACGCATCGGGGTGCTGCACAAGGGCGGTGTGCTGGTCATCCACCACGTCTTCCGACCGGACGACAGCCGTCAGGTGCTGGAGATCGGCGCGATGTTGCCGCTGCACTCCACCGCGTGGGGCAAGGTGCTGCTCGCGGTGGACCCGGCGGCTCGCGCCGAGCTGAACGAGAGCGATCCGGTCGCCTTCACCGCCCGCACGCTGACCGATCCGGCCGCGATGGACGCGGAGAGCGTGACGGTGCGCGAGCGCGGCTGGGCGTGCGACATCGAGGAGTCGGTCCTGGGTCTGGCGGCCATCGCCGCGCCGATCCGGGACCGGCGCGGCACGCCGCTGGGCGCGGTGGGCATCAGCGGCGCGGTGGAGCGGATCGTCGCGGACGGCGCGCCGCGCGCCACGCTGGTGGCCTCGGTCCGGGACGCGGCGCGCGCCATCTCGCGCGACCTGGGTGCGACTTTCCCGTACTGAGGTCTCGATACCGCCTCGTATCCGACGCCCGTCCCGGGGTCCCGCGTCGGGTACGGACCGGTCCGGGACGTAATCCGACCCTCGCTCCGACCGGCGGCACTTGACCGCTGCCCGACCGGCAATGAAAACTGTCGTTCATCGTTCGACAATGCCGACCACATAGATTCGAATCGGGACCCCGTCCCACCGCTCCGCAGCCGGCCCAGTGGAAAGAAGACGCGTGATGAGCACCGCCACGGATCCGACCGTTCCCGTTCGTGCCCACAGCCGTGCCGAACTTTCGCGCGGCACCCACGACCTGCTCGTCATCGGTGGCGGCATCCTCGGCACGGCGGTGGCCTGGACCGCGGCCCAGACCGGACTGCGCGTGGCCATGGTCGACGCCGGCGACTTCGCCGGCGCCACCTCGTCCGCGTCGTCCAAGCTCGTGCACGGCGGCCTGCGCTACCTCCAGACCGGCAACCTCAAGCTGGTCGCGGAGAACCACCGCGAACGCCGCACGCTGGCCCGCGACGTGGCCCCGCATCTGGTCCGACCGCTGTCCTTCCTGGTCCCGGTCTACAAGGACGGCCCGCACGGCTCGGCCAAGCTCGGCGCCGGCGTGTTCCTGTACTCGGCCCTGTCCGCCTTCGGCGACGGGATGGGCAAGGTGATCGGCCGAGAGCACGCGCTCGAACTCGTCCCGGCCCTGCGCAAGGACGGCCTGCGCCGCGCCGCCGTGTACGGCGACCACCAGATGAACGACAGCCGGGTCGCGGTGACCACCGTGCGCGCGGCGGTCGAGGCCGGCGCGGTCGTGCTCAACCACGCCGAGGTGGTCGGTCTGCGCAAGGACGCAGGCGGCCGGGTCACCGGCGCCGAACTGCGCGACCGGCTCGACGGCGCCGAGTTCGGCGTGAACGCGCGCGTGGTGCTGAACGCGACCGGCCCGTGGGTGGACCACCTGCGCCGGATGGAGGACCCGACGGCCGAGCCGAGCATCCGGCTGTCCAAGGGCGTGCACCTGGTGCTGCGCCAGCAGCAGCCGTGGCGGGCCGCGTTGACCATCCCGATCGACAAGTACCGGGTCTCCTTCGCGATTCCGTGGGAGGAGCACCTGCTGCTCGGCACCACCGACGAGGCGTACGAGGGCGACCCCGGCAAGGTCTCGCCCACCGAGGCCGACATCGCGCAGATCCTGGACGAGGCGGGCAGCGCGGTCGACCCGGCGCAGCTGCGCCGCGAGGACATCACCTACGCGTTCGCCGGTCTGCGGGTCCTGCCCGGCGGGGCGGGTGCCACGAGCGAGGCCAAGCGGGAGACCGTGGTCACCGAGGGGCGCGGCGGCATGTTGTCGGTGGCGGGCGGCAAGTGGACCACCTACCGGCACATCGGCCGTACCGTGCTGGACAAGCTGGCCAAGGCCGGCGTCGTGGCCCTGGAGCAGGACATGGCGACCCCGCTGCGTCGGGTGGCACTGCCGGGCTCGGCGAACCCCGAGGCGGTGGCACACCGACTGCTCGGCGAGGCCACCGCCGAGGACGGCGTGGACCCGGTGGTGGCCCGCCACCTCGCGTCGCACTACGGCAACCTCGCCTACGACCTGGCCGCGCTGGTGCGCACCGACCGCGAACTCGGCGAGCGGATCCACCCGGACGGGCCGGACATCTGGGCCCAGGTCGCCTACGCGCGCGACCACGAGTGGGCAATGACGGTGGACGACGTGCTACGGCGCCGGACCACGGTGACCATTCGCGGTCTGGACACCCCCGAGGTGCGCTCCCGGATCGAGAAGCTGCTGGCGGCCGGGCCGAGCTGACGCGCGGGGCGCCCGACCGCCTCGGGGCCGGCGCCGCGACCGGCGCCCGGGGGGCGGTTCTCGGGGGCGCTTCTCGGGGGGCGGTCCGGCCGGCGATGCCGGGTCGGTACGTTCGAAACTCGTCCGGCGATTTCCGTTATCCGCGCCGCCCCGGGGGCTCTCCCGAGTGGCGGATGGACGGGAGCGGGCCCGTCACGCCGGTCGAGGAAAGTGGACGTACGTGGACAACGAGCACAACACCGCCCTGGTCGTCGCGGCCCAGGGCGGTGATCTGCGTGCCCGCGATCGACTCGTGGCCGACTGGTTGCCTCTGGTGTACAACATCGTCGGCCGGGCGCTGAACGGGCACGCGGACGTCGACGACGTGGTGCAGGAGACCATGCTCTGCGCGGTGTCCGGCCTCGACGGCCTGCGCGATCCGGAGCGCTTCCGGTCCTGGCTGGTGGCCATCGCGATCAATCAGGTGCGCCGCCGGCACGCCCGCCGCGCGACCACCACACCGCTCGACGAGATCGCCGAATACCCGGACCCGGCAGCCGACTTCGCCGACCTGACCATCCTGCGGCTGGGCCTGTCCGGGCAGCGCCGCGACGTCGCCGAGGCGACCCGCTGGCTGGACCCGGACACCCGCGAACTGCTCGCCCTGTGGTGGTTGGAGGCGGCCGGCACGCTGACCCGGGCCGAACTCGCCGCGGCCCTGGACCTGCCTGCGGCACACGTGGCGGTCCGAGTCCAGCGCATGAAGGAGCAGTTGGAGGCGGCCCGCGTGGTGGTCCGCGCACTCGCCGCCGCCCCCCGCTGTGCGGAGGCGATCACGCTGCTCGCGGCCTGGGACGGACGGCCGACCCCGCTGTGGCGCAAGCGCATCTCCCGCCACGCCCGCGCATGCGGCGCGTGCGGCGCGCATCGGTACGACCTGGCGCCGGTCGAGGGCCTGCTCGCGGGCCTGGCCCTGCTGCCGCCCACCGCCGTGCTGCTGCACCTGCTCACCCGGGGCCCATGGGCGGCGACGGGAGCAACGACCCCGCTCGCCGACCCGAGCGCGGTCGCCCAAGCGGTTTCGATGGGCGGCCCGGGCCCCATGGGCGGGCCGGGCCCGATGAGTGGGCCGGGCCCGATGAGTGGGCCGGGCCCGATGAGTGGGCCGGGCCCGGGCAGCGTGCCGGGCCCGCCTACCCACCCGGGCCCGTCCGGCGCCACCGATCCGGCCGTCGCGCCGCCCGGGAGCGGCTCGGCTCCACCCGGCCATGCCGCGCCGCGTCCGGCCCGCCGACCCCGCCGGCTCGCGTCCGGCGCCGCCGCGATCGGCCTGGTCGTCCTGGCCGCGGTCGTCATCGTCGACCGCCCCCACCACGACCCACCGACCCCAAGCACGCCCACCGCGAAGCCGCCGGTCGTCGACGCCGCCTCGGCGCCCTCCATATCGCCCCCCGGCGAGCCGTCGCCGGCCACCGCGCCATCCACCGCCCCGCCGCCCTCGACAGAGGTTCCGACGGAGCCCCCGGCCACTCGCTCGACCGCCTCCGCCGACCCCAGGCCCCGGCTCGAACGCGCCGTCGTCGACCTGGTCAACGCCGCCCGGGCCGAGCACGGTTGTGCCCCGGTCCGGGTCGACGATCGGCTGCGGAGCGCCGCCCGCAAACACTCCGACGACATGCTCGCCCGGCGGTTCTACGACCACCTGAACCCGGACGGGGTAGGCGCCGACGGTCGGATCACCGCCGCCGGCTACCGGTGGCGGAAGTGGGGCGAGAACCTCGATCGGGGTCGGTCGGACGCCGCGCACGTGGTCGCGCAGTGGCTGGCCAGTCCGATCCATCGGGACAACATCCTCGATTGCGGCTTCACCGACATCGGCGTCGGCGCCACGGTCGGCCCGGGCGGAACGACCTGGTGGACCCAGGTGTTCGCGACGCCGGCGTGACGCGCGCGATCGGCCCATGCCCTCGTTCTGCGTGCCCGGCCCCGCGCTCGACCACGGCCCACCCGATCGGCCGAGCCGACTCCCACGAAACCCCGCGCCGATTTCCGTTCCGACGAAACCCCGCGCCGATTTCCGTTATCCACCCGCGCCCCGCGGCTCTCCCAGGTGTCCCCGGCGTTCGTGCCGGTCGACGAGCCGTACCTTTCGAGGAGTTGCGCATCGTGCAGTATCGACACCACCGGCAGATCCGACACCACCGGGCCGTGTCCACCACCCTGGCCGCCGCGCTGGCCGCGTTCGTGCTGGCCGGCTGCGGCTCGCCCACCGAGCAGCACGACGGCGCGGCCCGACCGGCGGCCCCGACCGACACGGCGTCGGCCACCACATCGGCGGCGGCGAGCACGTCGACCGCACCGACCTCGGCCGCACCCGGGCAGCCGTCCGGCACCGGCACGAGCCCGAGCACCGGCACGGCGGCCGCAACGCGCAAGCCGACCCCGGCCGACGGCGCGAGCCGCACCGGGACGGACGGCAGGGCCCCGGCGGCGAAGAGCGCCCGGCCCACCGTGCCGGCGGCGGACGGACCGCCCGGCGCCAATCCCACCGTGCGCGGCAACCGACCCGCGTCCCAGTCGATAGCCGACGCCGAGGCGATGTCCCTGGAACTGCTCAATGCCGAACGCGCGAAGGTCGGCCTGCGGCCGCTCCGGGCGAGCACCGACCTGAGCGACTTCGCCCGCAAGTGGGCCGAACACATGCGCCGCACCGGCTTCGCCCACTCCGGCGCCGAGGTCGACGTCCTGATCACCGGTGCCCGCACCGGCGTGTCCGAGAACATCGTGTGGTGGGGCGACCCGGCCATGACGGCCCGCCAGGCGGCCGAGAAGTTCCAGGACATGTGGCGGCACAGCCCCGGCCACTACCGCAACCAGACCGACCCGACCCACACCGAGGCGGGCATCGGCATCTACCGCGACGAAAGCGGCTGGTGGGGCGTCCACGAGTTCGCCAACGGCTGACCCGGCGCTCGTCGATCCGGCCCGCCCCCGGCGGCCCGGTCACCGATGCGCCCCGAACGATCACGGGTCGCCGCATCGGGACCGGGCCGCCCGCCCCCACCCGTCCCATCCGCCGGCGACGGCCCCCGGCGTCGCCCCGCCGTACCACCCGCAATGCCCCGGAGACCGGGCGCAGGATCCGGCCGGCCGACCCGAAACCGGGCGCAAAACGCACTAAACTATGACCATGGCCTCGCGCCGTCCGGTCCGGGGCCGTACCCCTCGGGGACGAGAGAGCCCAATCCGGGAGGACGTCATGCGCAAGGTTGCCGATTGCCGGGAAATGCCCAGTGAGTCCGGGTGCACCCTCACCATCGCCGGGTCCGAGGACGAGGTCGTCGCGGCCGCCACCCAGCACGCCGTCGCGGTGCACGGGCATACCGACTCGCCCGAATTCCGCGAAGAGATCCGCAAGTATCTGAAGGACGAGGAGCCCGGTCGCTAGGGCGGTTCACGCATACGGTTCGCGCGTACAACAGGTGGGCCGGGCGTCCGGACCGACACGTACCCATCATGGGACCCGCCGCCGAGCGGGGAACGCAGGCTGCGCCGGTGTGCCACAGGTCGACCACAAAGCCCGGCTGACGCCGGATCGCACCCGCGCACCGCAACTCCCGCGCGAAGGCGCCGATCGGCGCCTTCGCGCGGTTTACCTTCGCCCGGCACGGCCACAGTCCCCCCATGGCCCCACGACCCACCCGCACGCCCACTCCCCCGCCCGCCCCCGACCCGGCTGCCGCACTGGATCGGATCGCGTTCCTGCTCGAACGCGACCAGGCGCCCACGTACCGGGTCAAGGCCTTCCGCACCGCGTCCGCCGTGGTGGTCGGGCTGGCTCCGGACGACCTGCGCCGCCGGGTCGAGCAGCGCACGCTCGGCGAGCTGAAGGGGATCGGCCCCAAGACGGCGGACGTCGTCGAGCAGGCGTACGCCGGCCGAGTGCCGGGCTATCTCGCAGACCTGGAATCGCGCCCGTCGCCCGTGCCCACCGACGGCGCGGCGCTGCTCGCCGCCCAGCGCGGCGATTGCCACATGCATTCCGACTGGTCCGACGGAGGCAGCCCGATCGACGCGATGGCTCGCACCGCGCGGGATCTGGGGCACGAGTGGGTCGTCCTCACGGACCACTCGCCGCGGTTGACCGTGGCCCGCGGCCTGACCGCCGAGCGGCTCCGCGCGCAGTTGGACGTGGTGGCGGAACTCGCCGCCGAATTGGCCCCGTTCCGGCTGTTGACCGGTATCGAGTGCGACATCCTCGACGACGGCTCGCTGGACCAGGACCCGGACCTCCTGGCCCGCCTGGACGTCGTGGTCGCCTCCGTGCATTCCAAGCTGCGGATGGAGGAGCCGGCGATGACCCGTCGACTGCTGGCCGCCGTGCGCAACCCGCGCGTGAACGTGCTGGGCCACTGCACCGGGCGATTGATCCAGGGCAAGCCGCGCCCGGAGTCCGCGTTCGACGCCGACGCGGTGTTCGCCGCGTGTGCCGAGTCGCACACCGCTGTGGAGATCAACTGCCGCCCCGAGCGCCGGGATCCGCCGTCCCGACTGCTCCGCCGGGCGCTGGCCGCCGGCGTGTACTTCACGATCGACACCGACGCGCACGCGCCCGGCCAACTCGACTGGCAGGGCTACGGTTGTGCCCGGGCCGAGGAATGCGACGTGCCGGCGGACCGGGTGATCACCACGTGGCCGGTCGACCGACTGCTCGCCTGGAGCAGTGCGTCCCGCTGACGCCGCTCAGGCCGAGTCCGCCGCGTCGGCGGTCGCTTCGGCGGTCGCGGCCCGGCGCCGCCCGATCACCGCGGCAGCCGCCGCGGCGCTGCCGGTGAACGCGAGGCCGACCACCCACGGGCGGTCCAGCACGTGGCAGGTCATGTGATCCACCGAGAACCGCCCGGGGCCCGCGAGACCGAGCCCGGCCGCGACGAAGCCGAGGAACGCCGGGTATTCGAAACCGCCCGACTGCGCGAAGAAGCCGGCCGGCGCATGCACCGCAACCGCGCCCGCCATCGCGCCGGCCGCCGCCGCGCCCGCCGCGGGAGTGGCCAGGCCGAGCGCGAGCAACACGCCGCCGCCCGCCTCGCCGAGGCCGGCGGCGATCGCGCTTTGCCTACCGGGTCGAAAGCCCATGTGCTCCATCGCCGAGCCGGTGCCGGCCAGGCCGTGCCCGCCGAACCAGCCGAACAACTTCTGCGCGCCGTGCGCGAACAGCACGCCGCCCGTGCCGACGCGCAAGGCGAGAAGGCCCACGTCCTTGCGTACGGACGATCGGGCACGGGGGGACAGCGGGTTGCGGATCGTCACGGGGCTGTGAAGCGCCACGGGGGCGCGGAGCGACAGACACATGAGGAGCTCTCTTCCGTTGCTGTTTCGGTTTCGGTTGCTGCGAGGCCGCCGCGGTTGTTGCTTCTGTTCCGCCGCCATCCGTTTCCGCTGTTCCGGTTCAGTGCTCGCGGGCGCGGCTGGGTTGGACCCGGGGTGGCTCGCCGGGCATCTTGGGGTGGTCCGGCGGGTACGGCATGTCGCCCACGCCGTGGTCGCGGGCCTGCCGCTCGGCCAGTTCCAGCGCCGGGCGCAGGTCGAAGGCGTGCTCCGGCATGTCCGCGTGCACGTCGCCGAGCCGGGCGTAGCGTTCGGGCATGCCGGCGAGGTCGAAATCGTCGGGGTGCGCGTCGTCGACCTCGTCCCAGGTCAGCGGCGCCGACACGGTCGCCCGGGCGGTGGGACGGGGCGAGTAGGCAGCGGCGATGGTACGGTCCCGGGCCATCTGGTTGTAGTCGACGAAGATGCGTTCGCCGCGCTCCTCCTTCCACCAGGCGGTGGTCACCCGATCAGGCATCCGCGCCTCCAGTTCTCGGGCCAGTGCGATCACCGCGCGCCGCACGTCGGTGAACTCCCACTCGGGCCGGACCGGCACGTACAGGTGCAGGCCGCGTCCGCCGGAAGTCTTGGGCCACGCGGTCAGGCCGTAGTCGGCCAGCACCTCGCGCATCGCGTGTGCGGCGCGGACCGCGTCGGCGAAGTCGGTGCCCGGCTGGGGATCGAGGTCGATGCGCAGTTCGTCGGGGTGCTCGGTGGCGGTGCGCCGGACCGGCCAGGGGTGGAAGGTCAGGCAGCCCAGGTTGCCCGCCCACACCAGTGCGGCCACACTGTCCGGGGCCATCTCGTCGGCATGCCGCCCGCTCGGGAAGGTGATCCGGGCGGTGGGAATCCAGTCCGGCAGGGATTTGGGTACCCGCTTCTGGAAGAACGACTCGCCGTCCACACCGTCGGGAAAGCGCTGGAGCGTGGTGGGTCGATCCCGCAGACCGCGCAGGAGGCCGCCGCCGACCGAGATCAGGTAGCGAACCACGTCACCCTTGGTGAAGCCGCGTGCGGGATAGTAGACCTTGTCGACGTTGCTCACCCGGACGGACCTGCCGTCGACCTCGAATTCCTCGGCAGCGCTCATTCCTCAGGGTAGGCAGATTTGCCCGATTTCGTCCCGATGGCGTGCCGCCGATCGCCCGCTGCGGAGGCAACCGGTGCAGCGCCCGAGCACACTGAGGCGCATGCGCCTTCCCGTGATGCCCCCGGTCAAGCCGATGCTCGCCAAGGCTGCCGCGCGGATTCCCGCCGGACTGCACTACGAGGCCAAATGGGACGGGTTCCGGGCGATCGTCTTCCGAGACGGCGACGAGGTGCTGATCGGCAGCCGCAACACCAAGCCGCTGGATCGTTACTTCCCGGACGTGGTGGACGCGGTGTTGCGGCTGCTCCCGCCACGCTGCGTAGTGGACGGCGAACTGGTCATCGCCCGCGACGGACGGCTCGACTTCGACCGGCTCCAGGACCGGATCCACCCGGCCGCCTCGCGGGTGCGACACCTGGCCGAGACCACCCCGGCGTCCTTCGTCGTATTCGACCTGCTGGCGCTGGGCGACGAGTCGTACCTGGCCCACCCGCTGACCGAGCGCCGAGCCGCGCTGGAGCGGGCACTGGCCGAGGTACCGGCGCCGATCCACCTGGCGCCCGCCACCACCGATCCGGCAAAGGCGCGGGATTGGTTCGACCGGTTCGAGGGAGCCGGCCTGGACGGCATCGTGGCCAAGGACCCGGCCGGGCCGTATCTGCCGGACGTACGGGCGATGGTCAAGGTCAAGCACGAACGCACCGCGGACTGCGTGGTGGCGGGCTACCGCGAGCACAAGTCGGGCCCGGTGGTGGGTTCGCTGCTGCTCGGTCTGTACGACGACCGGGGTCGGCTGCAACACGTGGGCGTCAGCGCGGCGTTCACCGCGGTCCGGCGGGCCGAACTGATCGAGGAGTTGGCGCCCTACCGGATGGCGGATCCGACCGGGCACCCGTGGGCGCACTGGGCCGAGGCCGAGGCGCACGAGGGCGATCGGCTGCCCGGTGCCGTGACCCGCTGGTCGGGCGGGCGGCTCTCGGACTGGGTGCCGCTGCGGCCGGAGTCGGTCTGCGAGGTGGCCTACGACCACGTCCAGGGCGACCGGTTCCGGCACACGACCCGGTTCCGCCGGTGGCGTACCGACAAGGACCCGGCCGAGTGCACCTACGAACAACTCGCCGAACCGGCCCGCTACGACCTGGCCGACGTGCTCGGCACCCGCTGAGCCGGGCGGGCCGCCCGCCGTCGCCGAATCCGGCGGCGACGGCGGGCGGCGTGCTCAGCTCCGGGCCAGGTCCACGAACAGCGCGCTGGACCAACCGAATCCGGTCGTCGCGCGCCCGGCCCGGCCGCCGGTGAGTGGGTTCCAGTACTCGTACAGCCCGCCGCCCTCGGCCACCATCCGCACCGTGCGTTCGGTCAACTCCTCGGCCACGTCCAGGTATCCGGATCGACGCAGGCCCTCGATCAGCAGGTAGTTGACGTTGAGCCAGACCGGCCCGCGCCACATCGCCTCGGGGTCGAACGTCGGATCGTCGAACGCCACGGTGGGCACCGGGCGTTCGCCCCAGAAGCTCGGCGAGCGCAGATCCTCGACCAGTCGGTCGGCGATCTCGCGGGGCAGTCGTCCGGTGAGCAGCGGCAGCAGTTCCAGCGGCGTGCGCACCGACACCGCACGGCCTGCCGAGACGGTGGTGAACCGTTTTCCGTCCCACCGCCGGGACACCAGGAGTTCGGTGTGCGCGACGGCCCGCTCCCGCCATGTCGCGGCGTCCTCGACCCGGCCCAGCTCCTGTGCGATGTCGCCCAGCACGTCGAACTGGAGTGCCAGGTAGGCGTTCAGGTCCGGCGGCTCGGCGCGCGGGCCGTAGTCCCACACCGGGCTGTCGTCCAGCCCGCTGGAGTACGGGTGCAGGTATTCGGCCAAGCCGTCGCCGTCCGGGTCGGAATGAGTCAGCCACCACTCCTGAGAGCGGGCGATCGGCTCGTAGACCTCGGCCAGGAAGGCGAGGTCGGGGGCCGCCCGATGGATCTTCCAGACCGCCCACGCGGTCAGCGGCGGCTTGGTCACCGGCACGACGTCGCCGGCCGCGGCGGACTGTGCCGCTTCCTCGCCCAGCGCCTGGCCGACGTGCTCCGCCAGCCGGGCCCGGTCCGATCGCGGCAGGTCGGTCGTCTCCGCCAACACACCCTCGTCGTGCACGACATCGGGGATCAGCCCGTCGGCGCGCTGGTGTGCGAGCAGGATCCGGATCTGGTCCCGGGCCAGTTCGGGATCGCCGTGTCGCAGTGCGATGGCGTGGAAGTAGGAGTCCCAGTTCCACACGCCGACATAGCCGAATCGGGACGGGACCAGGCCCTCCCGGCCACCCGCGAAGCGGATCGGCAGCAGGTTCACCCCGAGCGTCCACCACGCCATCGCGGCCCGTTCGTACAGGTCCGCGCGGACCGCCGGCATCCGGTCGAACCAGGCGCTCCAGCGCGCGCGGGCCGCGGCCAGGACGGCTTGCCCGTCCGCCAAAGCGGCCTCGCCCACCAGTACCCGGCAGCCCTCGATCGTGGCCTCGTGCGCGGTGCCGTCCGCGGCCGACCACCGGGCCCGGGCGCCGGTGCCGGTCAGCACCAGGGTGTCCGAGTCGGCGAAGGCCAGGTGTACGCCGCCCGCGAAGGAGATCCGGTCCGGGTGCGCGGCCCGGATCGGCAGCGGGTCGCCGCCGGCCGACTCGATCCGCAGCCCGGTGAGCACGCTCGTGTCGGTGAGCCGGGTCTCGTACTCGGATCGGGCGACCCACAGGTCGCCGTCCTGCTGCGCCAGCACCAGAAGCCGGGAACCCCGGTCGGTGAACGGCCGTTCGCGCAGATCCAGCGCGACCGTGTCGATCGGGTCGCGGCCGTGCGCGGACATCTACCGACCTCCCATACCGGATGCCGCCATGCTGCTGATGATCTTCCGCTGCCCGATCACGAACGCGATCAGCATCGGCACCACGGAGATCGTCGAAGCGGCGAGGAGCATGCCGTAGTCCAGTCCGCCGTGCTGGCCCTTGAACGAGGCGAGCAGCATCGGAACGGTGAATTTGTCCTCGGAGTTGAGGAAGATCAACGGGTAGATGAAGCTGTTCCAGCTGCTCAAGAACACGATGATGCCCAGTGCGGCCATGCCGGGCTTGATGTTGGGCAGCACGATCCGGGTGAAGATCGTCCAGCGGTTCGCGCCGTCCAGCCGGGCGGCCTCCTCCAGTTCGATCGGCACCGCTCGAATGAACTGCCGCATCATGAACACCGCGAACGGGTTGGCGATCGCGGGCAGGATCAGTGCCAGGTGGGTGTCGATCCAGCCGAGCTTCGACAGCATCACGTACAGCGGCACCAGGGTGACCTGGGTGGGCACCATCTGGGTGAGCAGGAACACCACGAACAGCGAGCGGGAGAACGGGAATTCGATCCGGGTGAAGGCGTAGGCCGCCATCGAGGCGGTGAGCAGGGTGACCACGACGGTGATCACCGCGATGTAGAAGCTGTTCCAGTAGGCGCGGCCGAACGGCATCGCGTCGAAGGCGTCGGGGAAGTTGTCCGCGCGCCAGGGGTCCGGCAGCCAGGCCAGCGGATCCTGGATCATCTGCCCCTCGCTCTTGAACGCGGTGAGCAGCATCCACACGAACGGGAACATCATCAGCAGCCCGCCCACGATGAGCAGGGTGTGCAGGGCGACGGTGCCGAAACGGCGGCGGATGGCAGTGACCATCACGACCCTCCTCTCTTACGACTCGTAGTGGACGAAGCGCTTCTGCATGCCGAATTGGGCGATGGTCACCACGATCGTCATCAGCGTCAAGAGCAGGGCGGCGGCGCTGCTGGCGCCGAATTCGAACTTCTTGAAGCCCAGGTCGTAGACCTGGTAGACGATCGTGCGGGCACCCTCGTTGTGGTCCGGGTCGACCAGCACGTAGATCTGGTCGAATGCCTGGAACGAGCTGATCACCGCAACCACGAAGGAGAAGAAGATGGTCGGGGACAGCAGCGGCAGCGTGACGTGCCGAAAGACTCGAACCGGTCCCGCGCCGTCGATCCGGGCCACCTCGGTCAGGTGCGCCGGGATGGACTGGAGGCCGGCCAGGAAGATCACCACGTTCAGGCCCAGCGAGGACCAGATGGTCACCGCCGCGATCGCGACCATCACCCAGTCCGGGTCGTTGAGCCAGTCCGGCAGGGTGATGCCGAACCAGTCGTGCACGGTGTTGTTGAGCATCCCCAGGTCACCGCTGGCCAGCAACATCTGCCAGATCACCGCGACGGCCACCGAACTGGTCACCACCGGTAGGAAGTAGATCACCCGGTAGATGGTCTTGCCGCGCACGTTGTTCAGCGCCATCGCGACCAGCAGGGCGAGCGCCAGACCCACCGGCACCGTGATCACGCCCAGGGTCAGCGTGTTCAACACCGCGTCGCGGAAGGTGGGATCGGACAGCTGGGTCTGGAAGTTGTCGAAGCCGACCCAGGACTTCTCGCCCAGGCCGTCCCACTTCATGAAGGCCAACACGACCGCGAAGCCCAGCGGTCCCAGCGTGAAGGCGAGCAGGGCGACCAGTTGCGGCCCGAGGAAGAGGGCGGCCCACCACCGTTCCCGGCGCCGCCGGCCCCGAAGGGACCGGCGGCGTTCGGGCGTTTCGGTGGCCGGGCGCCGTGCGTCGGTGGTGCGGCTGAGCGTGGACGTGGTCACGGCGGCCCCCGGTCAGCGCAGTTTGGCGGCGACGAGCGAGCCGAGGTCGTTCATCGCCTGGTCGAACCCGACCTTGCCGGTCCACAACTTCATCAGCAGGTCGTTGATGCTCGCCGTCAGCTCCGGGACGCCGGCCTCCTCCGGGTAGTTGGCGAAGCCGCCGTCACGGGCGTCGACGAAGGTCTGCGCGTGGGCGGGGTAGCCCTCCATCACCACGCTGTCCGCGCCCTTGACCGAGGGCACCGCGTTACCGCCGCCCTTCAGGCGCACGGTCTGGCCGTCCTTGGAGACGAACTCGGACAGGAACGTCCAGGCCGCCTGCGCGTTCTTGGCGTTCTTGTTCAGCGCCAGGAAGGAGGTGGCCACCGTCTGCGGCATCAGCTGGCCGGTCTGGGACGGGAACGGCACGATGTCGTAGTTGTCCTGCTGTCCCTTCTTGACGGTGTCGATCATCCAGCGACCGCCCGCGGAGAAGCCGGTCTTGTGCTTGATGAACTGCACGTCCGAGCCGTTGCCCTCGGGCAGGTTGTCGGCGACCAGGAAGGTCCCGTTCTGGTAGCCGTCGGCCAAAGTCTTCAATGCCTCGCGCGACTTGGGGTCGGTGTTGCCGACGAACTTGCCGCCGTCGTAGACCTTGCCGCCGAAGCCGTTGATCATGCTGTAGGTCGAGCCGTACCAGTTGTAGAAGATCGAGCCGGCCTTGTCCGCCGCCTTGAGCTTGCGGTTCATCTCCAGGTAGGTGGCCATCGTCCACTTGCCCTGAGCGTTCAGCGCGGCCGGGTCCTCGGTGATGCCGGCGTCCTTGAGCGCCTGCTTGTCGTACCAGAGCACCTCGGGGTTGGCGTCGTTGGGTATGCCGTAGATCTGCCCGTCCTTCTTGGCGCCGCCGTACAGGCCCTCGAAGAAGTCCTCCGGCTTGGCCTTGCTGTCGGGGGCCGCCATCTTGTCGTTGAGCGGCGAGACCACCCCGGCGGAGACGAATTTGCTGATGAAGTCGTCGCCGACGTAGAACACGTCGGGTGCGGTCTTGGAGGAAAGCTGGGTGAGCAGCTTGGAGTGGTAGTCGCTGTAGGAGGGCACCGCCTGAAGCTTCAGCTTGATGTCGGGGTGACGCTTGCCGAAGTCCTTCTCGAAGTCCTTGAAGCGGGCCAGCTCTTCCGGGTTGCCCCAGGTCGACCAGGTGACGGTGGTCTTGCCGGAGCCGGAGCCGGAGCCGCTGCTCCCGCCGCAACCGGTGGTTGCGGCGAGTGCGGCGCCGACGGCCAGCACGGCGACGGTCTTCGCTGCGCGGGAAAATGACACGATGTGCCTCCGGGGGGATCGGTGCGGGACGTGCACGTGCTGGGACCGGGCCCGCGCCCGTCGCCGACGGTAGCGGCGGGAACGGGGCCGGGATGACTAGGCGAGACCGCCGCCGTCGACGACCAGGGCGGTGCCGGTGATGTAGCTGGCCGCGTCGGAGGCCAGGAACAGGACCGCGCGGGCGATCTCGTCGGGGGTGCCGGACCGGCCCATCGGACGGTCCGCCGCGTCGGCCGCGAACGCCGTCCAGTCCTCGGCCAGTTGCCGGGCCTCCTCGCGCAGCATCGGGGTGTCCGTGTCGCCGGGGTTGACCGAGTTGACCCGAATGCCCGCCGCCGCGTGGTCGATCGCCAGGGCGCGGGTCATGTTGACCACGGCGGCCTTGGACGCGCAGTAGGAGATCGCGTTGCCGCCGCCCTTGAGCCCCCAACCGGAGCCGGTGTTGACGATGGACCCACCGTCGCTCATCGCGGGGACGGCGTGCTTGCACATCAGGAAGACCGAGCGCACGTTGACCGCCATCACCCGGTCCCACTCGTCGACCGTGGTGCCGATCGCGTCCGCGCGCCGGATGATGCCCGCGTTGTTGAAGAGCACGTGCAGTCCGCCGAAGGTCTGCACCGCCGTGGACACCACGGACACGCAGTCCGCCTCGGCGGAGACGTCCGCCTTGACCGCGACCGCGCGGGCGCCCTGCGCCGAGATCTCCTGCGCGGTGCGGGTCGCGGCCGCCGCGTCGATGTCGGCGATCACCACGTCCGCGCCCTCCGCGGCGAACATCAGCGCGGTGGCCCGGCCGATGCCCGAGCCGCCGCCGGTGACGATGGCGACCTTGCCGTGCAGGGATCCAGTCATCCCGTTCATCCGGAGCACTCCTCATTCGCAGGAACAATTCGATAGGGGACGCTCTCGCGGTAGCCGGTGACCACCCGGACGAAGCCGCTCAACCGCGCGTCCGTGGCCGGGTCACCGGTGTCCGCCAACAGCGGCCGGCCGCCGAGCGCGGCCAGCTTGGTGCGGGTGGCGAGCACGGTCAGGCCGTGTACGCGGGCCAGCACCGACGGGCTGATCTGCTGGTTGCCGCGGCCGAGCACGAAGCCCTGGCCGCCGATCACCGATACGACGGCTTCCACCTCGTGCCCGTCCACGAGGTCGAGCAGCGCGCGCTCGCTCAGGTCGACCCCGATCGGCACGCCGTCGGCGACCACGTCCACGCCGAGCAGCGTGGATTCGGCGCCCAACGCGCGGCCGACCGCGCGCGTGGTGGTGCCCGGGCCCAGGATGTAGCGCACACCCGGGCGCATCCGGGCGACCACCTCGCGGGCGATGCCCTCGACGGTCTCCGGTGCGGCGCCCGAGGAGCCGGTCTTGCGGCCGGACAGCCGTACCCGGGCCGCGGGCACGGTCAGCGTGCCGTAGAGCCGGGGGCTGACCCGGCCTTCTCGGTACGCCTGTTCGTCCAGGTCCACCACCTCGGCCTCGGCGGTATCCCCGGCGAACTCGGCGGCGGCGTGTCCGGCCGCCGCCGGCCCGACCGCGAAGCAGCCGGAGTAGACCTTGACCCCGGCGGGGATGCCGAGCACGGGCCCGCTCGGCCCGGCGTCGAGCACGTCCCGCGCGGTGCCGTCGCCGCCCGCGAACAGCAGCAGGTCCACCGCCCCCAACGCCCGGACACAGGCCCGGGTATCGGCGGACGAGGACGGCTCTCCCGGTTCGCACGCCACCAGTTCGGGCACCGCGCCGGCGGCGCGCACGGAGCTCTCGCCCATCGCGCCGGGCACGGTGACCACGGTGGCGTCCGGGCGGGCGGCCAGGAGCGCGCGCACGGCCACCGCCGCGCGCTCTCCCGCCCGGGCGATCGCACCGCGCGCCAGCGCCTCGCGCTGCACGTCGGCGCCGTCGCTGCCCTTGAGCCCGGCCGCGCCGCCGAGGCCGGCCACCGGGTTGACGATCAGGCCGACTCTCACGACAGGTGCTTGCGGACGTACGCCCGCCAGGTCATCGCCCACTGCTCCGGGTCGTCCAGGCAGGTCGGGTCGATCTTGTGCACGGTCTGGTTGTACGGCGCGCCCTTGACGAACTCCGGTTCGCTGCGCGCCTCGTCCGCGACGTGCGCCAGGATCGCGGCGTACTCGTCCAGGTCCTCCTTGGAGTACGACTCGGTCGGCTCCAGGGTGAACGGCTCGGGCACCAGGTACGGGTGGTGGCTGGTCCAGTAGTGCACGCCGAAGTCGGCCGCGCGCACGCCGATCTCCTCCGAGTGCACGCCGGTGTCCTCGTACAGACCCTGCCACGAGTAGCGGACCTGCTCCAGCCGGCGCTTGTTCCACGGCGCGGAGGCGCCGGGGATCTGCAACACCTTGTGCATCAGGTAGTTGTTGTTCAGCACCGCCGTCTCGGCCACCTGCCGCAGGCCCTCGGCGCCCAGGGCCATGATCCACGCGTAGGCGCGCACCACGTTCGGGGTGACCCCCAGGTAGGGCCGGATCTTGCCGACCGACTGCGGCCGGTCGGTGTCCAGGAAGTAGCGCTCGCCGTCGAACTCGACGGTCGGGCCGGGCAGGAACGGCACCAGCTTCTCCGCGACCCCGCAGGCACCCGCGGCCGGGCCGCCGGACGCGTGCGGCGTGGAGAAGGTCTTGTGCAGGTTGAAGTGGCACAGGTCGAACCCGGCGTCGGCGGCCCGGGTGATGCCCAGGATGCCGTTCGCGTTGGCCTGGTCGTAGCAGGCCAACCCGCCCACCCCGTGCACGAGTTCGACGAACTCGGCGATCCGGGGGTTGTAGATCCCGGTGTCCTCCGGGTTGGTGATCATCAGCGCGGCGGTCCGCGGGCCCACGGCCGCGCGCAGCGCCTCGATGTCCGGGTAGCCGTCGGCGTCCGGCATCAGGGTGATCACCTCGTACCCGGCGGTCTTGGGCGAGGCCGCGTTCGTGGGGTGCGAGAACATCGTGGTGATCACCTGGTCGCGCTGCTCGCCCTCGCCCCGGGAGGCGTGGTAGGCGCGGATCATCGCGACGTTGGCGTAGATCGCCGCCGAACCGGAGCCCGGTTGCAGGCTGACCCGGTCCATGCCGGAGATCTCCTTGAGCATCTGCTCCAGGTGCCAGTAGATCGCGAGCACGCCCTGCACGCTGTCCTCGGGCTGCGCCGGGTGCAGTTCGGCGACCTTCGGGTCGCCGACGAACCGGTCGTTGACCTTGGGGCTGTACTTCATCGTGCAGGTGCCCTGGCCGACGGCGATGCCGAGGTCGACGCCCACGGTCTGCTGGGACAGGCGCATGTAGTGCCGGAGCACGTGCAGCTGCGACATCTGCGGCAGCGCCGGCGGCGTCTCGCGCCGTATCCCGGCGGGCAGTTCGACGGCGGGCACGCCCGCCTCGGGCACCCCGATGCCGCGCCGGCCGGGGCTGGACAGCTCGAAGATCACCGGCTCGTCCCAGCGCGCCTGATGGAACCGGCGCAGCGGCGGCTTGGCCTCGATCGGCAACTTCGCGAAGGATTCTCCGACGGCACCCATCAGCCCTGCACCTCTCGTACCGCTCGCACCAGCGTGTCGATGTCGTCCTTGGTGTGCCGCTCGGTCACGCAGACCAGCAGCGTGCCGGCGTCCAGCGGGATGCCGGCGTAGATGCCGCGCTCGCGGAGCGCGGTGAGCAGCGCGTCCGTGTCGGCCACCTCGATCGCGAACTCGCGGAAGTGCACGGCGGCGGCGTGCCGCACCCGCACTCCGGGGACTGCGGCGAGTTCGTCCATCGCGTAGCGGGTCCGGGCCAGGATCGTCTCGCCCAGCTCGCGCATGCCCTCGGGCCCCATCAGCGCGAGGTAGACGCCGGCGGTGATGCCCCACAGCGACGCGGCGGTGCCCACCCATTCCTTGCCCTCCTCGCGCAGCGCGAAGGAGGTGCGGTCGTAGAAGACGTCGCCGAAGCCGTATTCGCCCGGCACGGCGGTCGGCGCGATGCCGAACAGGCGGGAGGGGAACTCCGCGACCAGGCGCGGTTCGTCGCGGGTGGCGATGTAGCCGGCGTGGCCACCGCCGTAGTTCTGGTGCATGCCCAGCGACTGGATGTCGCCGCAGACGATGTCCGCGCCGAGCGTGGCGGGCGGGGCGAGTACGCCGAGCGAGATCGGGTCCGCGCTCACCACGAGCAAGGCGCCCTGGTTGTGCGCGAGTTCGGCGATCTCGGCGGTGCGGGTCTCGACCACGCCGTAGAGGTTGGGGCTCTCCAGGTAGACCGCGGCGACGGTGTCGTCGACGGTGAACGCGCCGGCCTCGCCGTTCTCGGCGACCGGGATCATGGTGATCTCGATGTCGGGCGCGAGGAAGTCCCGCAGTTTGCTCAGCTTGTCCGTGCCGATCGCGGCGGTGACCAGCACCTTGGAGCGGTCGGTGTAGCGGGCGGCCATCCGCAGCGCGGTGCCACTCGCCTGGAAGCCGTCGTAGGTGGGGACGTTGACGACGTCCTGCTCCAGGAGTTCGCCCATCATGCTGACGTACTCGAAGAGCGCCTGGAACCGGCCGTGGTCCTCGTACGGCTCGCCCGCGTAGGCGGTGAGGAACTCGCCGCGCGAGTTGATCTCGTCGCACACGGCGGGCACGTGGTGCGGGTAGCAGCCGCCGCCGAGGAAGCTGAGCACCTCGGTGGTGTCGGTGTTGCGACCGAGCAACCCGCGCATGTGCCGGACCAGTTCGGGTTCCGAGGCCATCGGCGCGGGCAGGTCGAGCGGCCGGTTCAGGCGCAGCGCGGTGGGGATGTCGGTGTAGAAGTCCTCGATGGACTCGACCCCGATCGCGGCCAGCATCTCGGCCCGGACGGCCGGCTCGGCATTGGGTATATAGGGGTGGGTCACTTCTCTCCCTCGTGAGCGGTGCGCAGCACCACGGCGTCCCTGGGCCCGATCTCGATCGGGCCGTGCAGGTCGCGCCCGGTCAGCAGGTCCGTGCCGGGGGCGCGCAGGGTCATTGCCGCGGTGGTCGTGCCGTGATTGAGCAGGAACAGGTAGTCGGCGTCGGGTCCGGTCCGCCGGCATGCCTCGACCGCCGACGGTACGTCCGCGACGGAGCGCACGCCGGCGCGGGTCAGTACGTCGGTCAGGATCGGGGTGACATCGTCGAGGGCGCAGCCCACGTAGGTCGCCCGGCCGAGTCGGGTGATCGCGGGCTGCCCGGCCAGGTCGCCGCCCTCGTACTCGGCGATCGGCGTGGCTCCCTCGGGCCGCAGCCACTCGGCCCAGCGGGTCGCCGTGCCCCGGGTGCCGTCGGCGTGGCGCACGCCCTGGGTGCTCCCGTCGGCCAGCGGCCAGAACTCGTCGACACTCAGGCCGAGCAACTCGCGCAGCGGGCCGGGGGCGCCGCCGGGGTGGACCCGGTCGGCCGAGTCGACCACGCCGCTGAACGGGCCGACGATCAGCTCGCCGTCGAACGCCCGCAGGTTCGCGGCCTGTTCGTCGGTGCACAGGTAGAGGTTGGGGGCGATGACCAGGCGGTGGGCGGACAGGTCGCGGTCCGGCGGGGCCAGGTCCACGGTGATCCCGCGAGCGTGCAGCGGTGCGTACCAGGCGTCCAGGAGTCGCTTGAGCTCCAGCCGCTTGGACGGCATCGATTCGGGGGCCTCCAGACCCCACCACGAGGACCAGTCCAGGAGCAGTGCGACGTCCGCGGTGGTGTGGGTGCCGGCGATCTCGGCGAGCTTTTCCAGTTCGCCGCCCAGGCGTAGCGTGTCCTGCCATCCTCGGGTGTGGACACCCCCGTGCGGCAGGAGGGCGGAGTGGAACTTCTCCGGTCCGTAGCGGGCCTGGCGCCACTGGAAGAACATCACCCCGTCGGCGCCGTGTGCGAGCGCCTGGAGGCCGTCCAGGCGCATCTTGCCGGGCGGCTTGGGCACGTTGACCTCGCGCCAGCTCACCGCGCTGGGCGCCTGTTCCAGGAGCAGCCACGGGCGCCGCTTGAGCGAGCGCATCAGGTCGTAGCTGAGCGCGATGGCCACGTGCGAGTTGGGGTCGGCGGGGTCGGGGTAGGCGTCGTCGCTGACGATGTCCTCGGCGCCGGCCCACTTCCAGTAGTCCAGGCCGTGCAGGATGCTCATGAAGTTCGTGGTCACCGGGATGTCGGGGGTGACCTCGCGCAGCACGCTCTTCTCCGCCTCGAAGCACTCCAGCAGCGCGTCCGAGCAGAACCGGCGCCAGTCCAGTACCTGGGTCGGGTTGATCGGGCCCGGTGCCTTGCGCGGCGGGGCGATCTGCTCGAAGTCGGTGTAGTGCTGACCCCAACAGGAGGTACCCCAGGCGGCGTTGAGGCCGTCGATGTGCTCGTATCGCGCGCTCAGCCAACGCCGGAAGTGCCGGGCGGACTCGTCGCAGAAACATTCGAGCGTGTGGTCCGCGTACTCGTTGCCGATATGCCACATCGCCAGTGCCGGGTGCCGGGCGTAGCGCTCCGCCATCGCTCGGGCCAGCCGGACGGTGGCCGCTCGGAAGATCGGCGAGCTCGGACAGTAGCCCTGGCGGGAGCCGAATTCGAGCCGGGTGCCGTTCGCGTCGACCGGCAGCATCTCGGGGTGCTCGCGCACCAGCCACGGCGGCGGGGTCGCGGTCGCGGTGGCCAGGTCGGCGGCGATGCCGTGCTCGTGCAGCAGGTCGAGTACCCGGTCCAGCCAGCCGAAGTCGTACTCCCCGGGCCGGGGTTCCAGGCGTGACCAGGAGAAGACCGCGACGGTCGCCATGTTCACGCCGGCTTCGACCATCAGCTTGGCGTCCTCGGCCCAGACCTCCTCCGGCCACTGCTCGGGGTTGTAGTCACCCCCGAACAGCAATCCCGGCACTCGCGTCAACCGCACGTCGACCTCCCGTTCATGTATTCTGTATTCATAATTCAAGGTGTGTGCGGTGCGTCATGTCAAGCACCAGTTATCGGCGTCGATCGACACAAGGAGTAACCGACACATGGCCATCCAGCGGCGACCTCTGCGGGAGCAGATCCGCGAGGAGTTGCTTCTGCGCCTCGACAGAGGCGACTTCGCGGCAGGCAAGGACATCAACGAGGTGGTGCTCGCCGCCGAGTTGGGCGTCAGCCGCACCCCCCTGCGCGAAGCCCTGATCACCCTGGCCGGCGAAGGCGTCCTGGAGAGCAATCAGGGGCGCGGCTTCCGGTTCGCGCCGGTCAGCAGCAAGGAGTTCCGCGAGCTGTGCGAGATCGTCGCGGGCCTGGAATCACTCGCCCTGGAGCTCTCGGATCCCGATGAACTCCGGGAGATGGCACCGGAGTTGCTACGACTGGCCCGAAGCTTCCCGGATCCGGTGGCGGAGCAGTCGGAGATCGAGTGGCACGACGACGAGTGGCACGACCTGCTGCTCGGGAAGTGCCCGAACGAGCGGCTGCTCGATCTGGTGACCAGCGTGAAGGCGGGCATGCGCCGCTATACCCACCTGATCGCCGGCGAGGACACGTTGTTGGAGCGCGAGGCGGAGGAGCACTGCCGGATCGCCGAACACCTGCGTGCCGGTGATGTGGCCGCCGCCACGGCCGCGCTACGCGACAATTGGGTCAGCGGTATGGAACGCATGACCAGCCGGATCCCGGTGACCCCGGAGTCGGCCTGACCGACTCCGCCCCACCTCGGCGGGCCGCCTTCGTCCCCGCCGGACGGAGCCGACCCGCTGCGCAACATGCGCGGACGCAAAATCGCCCCCGGAACCGGCTCCCGATTCCGTTCCGTTTCCGAGCGTGGCGGGCACCAAAAGCGGGGTCGGCCGACGAGCAGGCCCGCCGGGTGTTCGAGCGTTTCCACCCGGCGGACGGCTCGCACAGGTGCGGCACCGGCACGACTCGGCGCGCCCGGCCCAACGCGGGCGCGGGATCAGGAGGCAGGCCGGGTCAGGGACCCGTCACGCGAACGCCGCCGTCCAGTCCACTGCGACCCCGTTCACGTACGCTTGCGCCAGTGCGGTCAGGAAGCGGGCCATTCCGCCGTCCTCGTTGCGCAGCGTCGCCATCAGCACGGCCGAACGGCCCAGTTCCTCGACGATGTCCTGCATCCCGACCGTGAGCACCGGCTGGGCGCTGCACTCGACGAAGATCGTGTGGCCGTCGGTGACCAGCGCGCGCACGGCCTCGTCGAACCTCACCGTCTGGCGCAGGTTCCGGTACCAGTACTCCGCGTCCAGCTCGTCGGTGTCGATGCGGCGTCCGGTCACCGTCGAGTAGAACGGCACGTCGCCGCGCGCCGGTCGGATCCCGGCCGCCAGGTCGAGCAGAGCCTCCCGCAGATCCTCCACGTGCGCCGAGTGCGCGGCGAAGTCGACTCCCGGCACCCGCCAGCGCATCATCCGAGCGGCGGACAGCGCGGCACCGAACTCGGCCATCGCACTCACGTCGCCCGACACGGTCATGGTGGCCGGGCCGTTCACCGCTGCCACCGACAACGCGCCGTCCCAGTCGGCCAGCATCGTTCGCACCCGCTCGTTGGGTGCCAATACGGTCAGCATCTCGCCGCGACCGCGAATCGCCGTCAGGGCCTGGCTGCGCAACGCGACGATCCGCGCCGCGTCCTCCAGCGACAACGCGCCGGCGACGTGCGCGGCCACGATCTCGCCCTGTGAATGGCCGACCGTCGCCCTGGGCTCCACGCCGAACCGGCGCCACAGCCGGGCCAGCGACAACATCATCGAGAACAGCACGGGCTGCACGACGTCCACCCGGTCCAGCGGCGGGGTTCCCGGCGCTTGCCGCAGCACGTCCTCCAGGGACCAGTCCAGGTATGGCGACAGCGCCTTTTCGCAGGCCCCGATCTCCTGGGCGAACGCGGGCGAGGTGTCCAACAGCTCGACCGCCATGCCGACCCACTGGGTGCCCTGGCCCGGGAACACGAACACCGGCCGGGCATCGGCCTGCGCCTGCCGGGTCGCCCGGCCGGCGATCACGTTCGGCGCGGCCCGTTCCTCGACGAGCGCCCGCACCCCGGCGAGCAGCTCCGCCCGGTCGCGCCCCAGCACCACGGCCCGGTACTCGAAGGCCGCGCCGGCCGCGACCAGCGATCGCCCCACCTCGGTGACGTCGACGACGACGTTCAGCGCCGAGTCGGACTCGAACCGGGCCAGCAGCCGCGCGGCCTGGCCGCGCAGACCCTGCGCGCTTCGCCCGGACAGCACCCACGGCACCGTGCCGGCTCCGGCACCGACTTCGATCGGGACGTCTTGCGTGGCCGGCTTGGTCACGAGCACTCCTCGTCATCGCCAATCAGCGGACTGCGAATTGCAGGATATCGCGCATGTCGAGTGTTTCCGCCCACCGCGCGGTAATTCCGCCGCAAGGACACGATTACCGGGTGATTACCCGGTACCGACGAAATCGTGTAAGGCTGCCGGCACCCAGTCGCGTCTGCTTTCCAGTACGGAGGCCACTCGTTGTCGGGCTATCCGATATCGCAGGCTATTATTCCTGCGCATCCGCAGATCACGTCCACTCATTTTTCATCGAATCTGCCGCGCCCCGCTCCGGAAAGCGCGGGACCGGCTCGTGAACTCCGACCCCCGACGATCACATGGTGACCAGGGAAGCCGGCCCGAGCCGCGTCGGCCGCACACACGCGCCCACCCACCCGGAACCCGCACGGTTGCCGTCGTTGACGGGACTGCGTTTTCTGGCTGCCATGATGGTCTTCACCACACACATCCTGTGGTACACCGGGCTCGTCCCGGGCGACACGGGAACGGAGCTCAGAAAGACATTCGCCCTCTCGGGCTCCTACGGCGTCGGTTTCTTCTTCATCCTGAGCGGCTTCGTCCTGACCTGGACCGCGCGCTCGGACGACACGGCCGGTTCGTTCTGGCGCCGTCGCCTGGTGAAGATCGGCCCGATGCACCTGATCACCTTCGGCCTGGCGGCCCTGCTCGTGCTCGATACGGACCGGCCCACCCGCACGCGCGACTGGTTCGCGTCGGTGACCATGCAGCAGTCGTGGTTCCCGGACATCCGGACCGTCTCGGCGGTCAACGGGGTGAGCTGGTCGTTGTGCTGCGAGTTCTTCTTCTACCTGGCCTTTCCGGCCCTGCTGCCGGTCCTGCGCCGGATACGCGAGGAATGGCTGTGGCCGGCGATCGCGGGCGTACTGGCGTTGATCGTGGGCGTGTTCCTCGTCGCCACGTTCGTGGTGAACGACCAGCCGCGGCTCACCGCCTTCTCCGTGTCCGGCGAAGTGTCGTTCGACCAGGTGTGGTTCGTGTACTTCTTCCCGCCGGCCCGCGCGCTCGAATTCGTCCTGGGCATTCTCCTGGCCAGGATCGTCGCGGCGGGTCGATGGCCGCGCATCGGCCTGGTCCCCGCCTTCGGCCTGGCCGTCGTCGGATACGTGCTCACCCAGTACGAGCCGTACCTGGCGGGCACGGCCGGCGTGGCGACCGTGTGGACCGCGCCCCTGATCGCCGCAGCCGCGGTCGCGGACCGGCAGCGCACCGCCTCGGTGTTCCGCGGGCCGACGATGGTTTTCCTGGGTGAGATCTCCTTCGCGTTCTACATGGTCCACTGGATCGTCATCATGAAGGCCGCCGACATGATCGGGCCCACCCGCACGTTCTCGTCGGGGACCGGCGTACTCCTGATACTCGCCGTGCTCGGCGTGGCACTGGCGTGTTCCGCGCTTTTGTATCGGTGCCTGGAGACGCCGCTGGTGCGGCGCTTCGGGCGGCACCGGCCGAAGCCGGGGACGGCGGACCTGCCATCCCCCGCAGCCGCGCCCGTGCCGACCGAGGGCCGGCGCGTACCGAACTGACGGGCAGGGCCGGGCGGCGAGCCGCACGACCTCTCACGCGTCCTGCGCGGCCCGACACCCGCGCAGGACGCGTGCGGCTCGGGCACGTACGCCGGCGGTACCGGGCCGGGCGTACCGCCGCAAACACGAAGACACGCAGGTCGCGCAGGCCCACCGCAGCCGCCCATCGGGCGGTAATCTCGCCGCCGGCGCGCGGTTACCGGTCGATTACCCACCGTGGATGCAACCGTGTAAGGCTGCCGACGACCAGTCGCGCCCGCTTTCCGGTACGGAGGCTACTCGTTGTCGGCCTATCCGATATCGCAGGCTGCTATTCCTGCGCAACGACAGATAACATCCACCTATTCGCTGCTGCATCTGCTGCGCCCCACCGACGACTCCGTGCTCCATCTACCGGCGACGAACCCGCAGTTGGTCGAGGAGGTCGTCGTCCGCGTCGGTTCGGGTGCGACCGGTTGGGCCATCGAAAACAGCCGCCTGCTGCCGGCCGAGCTGGCCGAGGAGCCGTTCGCCAGATTCGACCGAAGATCGTACAGCGAAACGCGGCTGATCGAGGCGATAGCGCTCTGGGTCGTATTGCGGCTCAGCGGCGTGCGAGCCATTACCGGCCTGCTTTCCGCAGAGCTCACGAATGCCATTCGGGAACGCATCGCCGACAACACGACGGTCGATCTCCTGCTTCGTTGTGTCCGGGCCACGCATGCGCGTTTCACCCGCGAGTTGTTCGATTTCTGCGAGGTGCAGATCCCCACCCAGGACCAGCCGGCCATGATGCGGTCCATTTCGGCCGACCTGTTCGAAGGAATGGAGACGCTCTCCGCCGCGGTGACCGAGAAATTCGCCGCCGAACGCAACCGCTGGTTCGCCGGATCCGTGGGTGAACGCTTCGAGCTGGTGTCGGCGATTCTGGAGGGCAAGCCCGTCGACACGAGAAAGGCGCTGCGCCGGTTGCAATACGACCTGACGCTGCATCACGTCGCACTGGTCCTGTGGCAGGACGAGATCACCCCGGACAGCGGGCGCGAACTGGAGACCACGGCCCTGCGCCTGCTGGAACAGGTCGGCTGCTCGTCGATGTTGCTGCTCCCCGCAGGCCCGGGTCGGCTGTGGGCGTGGGGTGGCCGCGCCACCGACCATCCGGGCGAGCTGGGGCGATCGGAAAAGCCGGTGGACCTGCCCGCGCACATCCACGTCGCGTCCGGGTTGCCGGGCGGCGGTGTGGCCGGTTTCCAGCGCTCCCACGAGCAGGCGGTCACCGCGGAGCGGGTCGGCCGCATCACCGAGCCCGGCCCGTCCAGGCTGTGCGACTACGGCGATCTGGAGTTGGTGATCCTGCTCGGCAACGACGCCGAGGCCACCGCCGACTTCGTTCGCCGCGAACTCGGCCCGCTCGCCGCCGACAACAGGACCATGGCCGCATTGCGCGAGACCGTGCGATGCCTGCTGGACAACGAGCGGGGCGTGGCCGTCACGGCCAAACACCTGCACATCGCGAAGAACACCGTGGTCTACCGGGTGAAGAAGGCGGAGCAGTTGCTCGGGCGGTCCCTGCGCGAGGACCACCTCCGCCTGCACCTCGCGCTGTACCTGGCAGGACGGCTCGGCTCGTCGGTGCTGGCCAAGCAGGGTCCCGCCACGGGACTGGAGAACTCGATTCGGGCGGTGTCCTCATGAGCGACAGGCAGATGAACAAGGACGAGAAGCTCCTCGACTACCTCAAGTGGGTCACCGCCGACCTGCACAAGGCCCGGGCCCGGGTCGAGGAGCTCGAGTCGAGCCGGTCCGAGCCCATCGCCATCCTGGGCATGGGCTGCCGCTACCCCGGCGACGTGTCGACGCCCGAGGAGTTGTGGCGCGTGGCCGCCGACGGCGTCGACGCGATCACCGAGTTCCCCGCCGACCGCGACTGGGACGTGGCGGGTATGTACGACCCGGACCCCGATGCGATGGGCAAGTTCTACGCACGGGAGGGCGGATTCCTCAGCGACGTCAAGGGTTTCGACTCGGCGTTCTTCGGGATCTCGCCGCGGGAGGCGCTGGCGATGGACCCGCAGCAGCGGCTGCTGCTGGAAACCACGTGGGAGGCCATCGAACGGGCGCGCATGGATCCGCGCTCGTTGCGGGGCAGCGACACCGGGGTGTTCGTCGGCGTGATGTACACCGGCTACGCCTCCACGGTCGACGCCTCGTCGACGGGCGTCGAGGGCTACGCGATGACCGGGATGCTGACGAGCGTCGCCTCCGGTCGGATCTCCTATGTCCTCGGCCTGGAAGGGCCGACGGTCAGCATGGACACGGCCTGCTCGTCCTCGCTGGTGTCGATCCACCACGCCGTGACGGCGCTGCGCAACGGCGAGTGCTCGCTGGCGCTGGCCGGCGGGGCGATGGTGATTCCGGTGCCGGACGGCTTCGTGGAGTTCTCCCGGCAGCGCGGGCTCGCGCCGGACGGGCGCTGCAAGGCGTTCGCGGCCGCGGCGGACGGCACCGGATTCTCCGAGGGGGTGGGGGTACTGGTGCTGGCGCGGCTCTCCGACGCCCGGCGGCTCGGGCACCCGGTGCTTGCGGTGATCCGTGGCAGTGCGGTGAACTCCGACGGTGCCTCCAACGGCCTGACCGCGCCGAGCGGCCCATCGCAGCAGCGGGTGATCCGCAGGGCGCTGACCAACGCCGGCCTCTCCCCCGCCGAGGTCGACGTCATCGACGCGCACGGCACGGGAACGATGCTCGGTGATCCGATCGAGGCGCAGGCGCTGCTGGCCACGTACGGTCGGTCCCGGTCGGACGATCAGCCGCTTCTGTTGGGCTCGTTGAAGTCGAATATCGGGCATACCCAGGCCGCGGCGGGGGTGGCCGGGGTGATCAAGTTGGTCAT
>NZ_JBEXCV010000081.1:0-39297 GCF_040605455.1 Embleya sp. NPDC005575
GGCCTCCTGCCGCCGCACACGCGGGTCGGCGGCGGTGCGGGCGTGCACGTCGCCGGCGAACACCACCGCGGCGGCGGGGGCGCCGCCCAGGACCGAGGCGAAGGAGCCTTCCAGCGCGAGCACGGTCATGTTCGGGTTGAGTGCCTTGGAGAAGACCACGAACGCGCCGCCGTGGTACCGCGAGATCACGCAGAACACGATGGGCCCGCGGAAGTTCACGATCGCACGGCCGATCTCCGCGCCGTACTCCAGTTGCAGCTTGCGCATCGACTCCGGTGAGCCGTCGAACCCGGACAGGTTGGCCAGCACCACCAGCGGCCGGTTGCCGGACGCCGTGTTGATCGCCCGCGCGACCTTCTTCGACGACTGTGGGAACAGCGTGCCCGCGGTGTAGGTGTCCGGGCCGTCCGTGGGTGGGAAGCCGCGCCGCGGCACCGACCGCGACTCGATGCCGATCAGACACACCGGCACACCCCCCAAACGCACGTCCTGCACCGCCGAGGTGTCCGCGTCGGCCATCCCCGCCCAGCGCTCCGACACGGGGTGATCCTGGTCGGACAGCGCACGCATCACGGTGCGGATGTCGAACGGCTTCTTGCGGTCCGGGTTGTGCCGTGCGGAGAAGATCTCGCCGACGGTGGTGAAGTCACTGCCCGCCACCTCGTGCGGGAAGTCGCAGATGTCGCGGTCGAAGGGATCGGTCGTCCGCGCCCGCCGCGGCATCTCGTCGCCGGGTGCCACGTAGGTGTGGTCGTAGTGGTCCAGCAGCACGTCCCGCGCGGCGGTCAGGTTCGGAGCCCAGTACTGCGCCTGCCCGTTGGGGCCCATCACCCGGTCGTAGCCGCCGATGCCGAAGTTGTCCTCGGCGGAGACACCGCCGGAGAAGTCCAGCGCCTGCTTGCCGGTGAGCACCATCGCCGAGTCGGGCGTCATCACCAGGATGCCCTTGGTGTGCATGAGCATCGTCGCCTCGGCGTTCCAATACGGCTGCGCGCCGACGGTGATCCCGGCGACCACGATGTTGATCTCGCCGCCGTCCTGGGTGAACGTGACGATCCGCTTGAGCGCGGCCGCGACCCAGTCCATGTTCTCGGTGCCCGAGGTCATCGAGACCCGCGCGCCGGACGACAGCGCGAACCACTCCAGCGGGACGCGCATACGCTCGGCCAGGTCGAGCGCGGCGATCACCCGACGGCATTCCGGCTCCGACAGCGCGCCGAGCGACTTCGTCGGGTCGCCGAGCAGCACGACCCTGGTGACTCCCTGGGGGTGCAGCGCGGTCGGTGTGGTGACCACGCCCGTGACGATCGCCGCGGTGTTGTTCCCCCGCGGCCGGTCGACCCGCACCAGAACGTGCTCGTCGTCGAGGTCGTACTCGACGAAGTCGCCCAACAGGCGGGTCAGTTCGTATGGGTACGCGGATTTGCGGGCAGCGGCGCGGAGCACCTTGCGCCGGTAGTCGTCGACCGGCTCGACCGGCTGGAGCGAGCGTTCGCCGACGGTGAGTTCGGTGCCGCCGGAGGCGTCGAAGGAGACCCGCACCGCGATCTTGCCCAGTTCACCGCTCTGTCGGTCGCGCCGGCGTGCGATGATCAGGATCTCCTCCAGCCCGGCACCCTCGGTGGTCGGCAGCACGCGCCCGACGATCGTCTCCAGCTCGGCGCGGGTGATCTCGCTCGGCGGCCAGACGTAGATCACGATCCGATTGGTGTCGGCGTACTTCCCGGTCGGCCGCCGCGACTGGGCGCGGCGGATCGAATCGAGGCAGGTGGCGACGACGTTCTCGGCCGTCGGCAACGCGACCAGCCTGCCGTCGTGATCGCGCAGCTCGGTCAGGTCACGGACCTGGGCGAAGGCGACGAGGCGGTCGTCCGACGGGTTTTCCCGCGCCACGCACCGGAAGAGGTAGACCTCCTCGTCCGAGGACGGCAGGCGGGTGAGGTCGAACTCGCTCAGCCGCTCCAACTGCATCCGCCGCGCGATGTACGGGTGCAAGCCGCGAATCAGCCGCTCCTCGACCATTTCGGTGCCGGTCGAGCGGAAGGTGAAGTGGTGGTGCATCACCGCCCGGCCGCGGCCCGCGACGGTGGCGGTGAGCCTGCGGACCCGGTTCGACAAGGGGTATGCGTCGACAACCTCGTGCAGCGCGCGCGCCATCGCGTCGGAGTCCGCCGGCTGCTTCTCCCAGGCGAGATAGATGTCGGCCTCGACCGCGTCCTCGCCTCCCGCCAGTTCCGCGAGCCCGCGCAGCACGTTGCCGAGTTCGTCGAACCGCACCGCCGAGGAGACCAGACGCGAACCCGCACGCTCCGCGATCACGAACGGGCAACCCGCGACCCGGCTCGAACGAACACCGGTGAGGCCCTTGTTGCCGTAGTACCGCCGGGTCAGCACCTCCAGCATGATCGTGTTGTCCAGGTCGTCGCGGACGAGCCGCCGGCCGAGGAGTCGCACCAGCGGTTCGGTGCTGCACACCATCGCGGCGATCCGCTCGGCGCGATCCGGCGTGTCCGGGTGCTCGTCCAGGTGACGCAGGTGCCTGCGGACCTCGGTGTAGACGCGGGCGCGGTTGCGCCGCAGCAGCGGCTGGGCCAGCCAGGCGAACACCAGGCCGCGCGCGAGGTCGGCGACCGCGGGGAAGCGGACCTGGGTCGCGGCCATCAGCCGCTCCAGGGCGTGGCCGACCGGCTCGCGCAGTGACGCGTCCGGCGGCGCCTCCCGCAGCCACGCCCGCAGCAGCGTCGTGACGACCGCAGCGTCGACGGACGCGCGCTGTTGGGCGAGGAAGATCCGAAACACCGCCGCTTCGAGCTCGGCCGAGGGCTCCGGCTCGGTGACGCCGTAGTGGGCGAGCGCCTTGGCCAGCTTGGCCCGGAAGGCATCGGGCAGCCCGGCCCGTTCGACGTCGAGGCTTTGCAGATAGGTGTGGAAGTGTTCCCGGGCGCTGTGCACGTGACTGTCGATGCCGCCGTCCTCGCCCGCCGGGCGGTTGCGGCTCAGTTCGGCGAGATCGGCGAACATGTCGACGAGTTCGAGTTCCTCGGCCAGCGGTCGTTCCTGGCCGCCCTCGATGGCCGCCCGGCGTGCGGCGAGATAGTCGTCGAGCACCCGGCGTTCGTCGTGCGGATCGACGTCGAAGCCCAGCAGCAGGCCGCGCAGGTCCTCTCGGCCGCGCGCGGCGCGCTCTCGCGTCGGGAGCACCTCGGGGGCAACCGGCAGGTCCAGCTCGACGGATGCGGTGTCCTCGGCCTCGGCGGCGGCGTCGTCGTCGAGCGGCTCCAGGCGCATCAGCGGCGCGCCGGTGTCCACCTGACTGCCCACCGACACCGAGCATTCCTTCACCCGCGCCCGGAACGGCGCCCGCAATACCGTCTCCATCTTCATGCTTTCCAGCACCAGCACCGGAGCGCCCGCCTCGACCTCGGCGCCGACCTCCAGCGGCGTGGCGACGACCAGTGCGGGCGCGGGCGAGCGCACGACGCCGCCCTCGTCGCGGCCGACCCGGTGGGTCACGCCGTCGACCTCGACCAGGTGGATCGGCCCGTGCGTGGCGGTGAGCAGGTGGTACGCGGTGCCGTTGACGACGATCTGCCCGATGTGCCGGTCGAAGCGGTCGAGTTCGACGTCGGCGGTGCGCACGACGTCACCCGTTTGGATGCCGACGCGGAACCGATGCGCGCCGATGCGTGCGACGCGTACGCGGTAGCCGATGCCACGCAGCTTCAGATCCAGCGGGCGGCCACTCTCGTGCCGCACCTGCGGGCGTCCGCCGAAAGCCGTGGACAACAGCCGCTGCCGCTCGCGGAGTTCCTCTTCCTCGTACGCCTCGATGGCGGCGGCCGCCAGCGCCACGGCGGAGTGCCGATGCGCAACGAGCCTGCCCTCGCCGCGGACGCGGTCGATCCAGCCGGTGTCCGCGCTGCCGTCGATCACCTCGGGCTGGTCGAGTAGGTCGAGCACGAAGCTCTTGTTCGTCGCGCCGCCCTCGATGACCACCCTGGTCTGCAGCATCGCCCGGCGCAGCCTGCCGAGTGCCTCGTCGCGGTCGTGGCCGTAGGCGATGATCTTGGCGATCATCGAGTCGAAGTCGGCCGGGATGGTGTCGCCTTCGCCGACTCCGGTGTCCACCCGGATGCCCGGGCCGGCGGGCAGGTCGAGGCGCACGATGCGGCCCGGGGAGGGCGCGAAGTCGCGGTCGGGGTCCTCCGCGTTGAGCCGGGCCTCGATGGCGTGCCCGCGCTCGGCGGGCGGCTCGCCTTCGAGCCGGCCGCCCGATGCCACCCGCAGCTGCGCCTTGACCAGGTCGAATCCGGTGGTGCACTCGGTGATCGGGTGTTCGACCTGTAGGCGGGTGTTGACCTCGAGGAACGCGAATTGCCGGTCGCCGGGGTGGTAGAGGAACTCGACGGTGGCCGCGCCGCGGTAGTCGACGGCGATGGCCAGTCGTTCGGCCGAACGCTTGAGTTCGGCGGCCTGTTCGGGGTCGAGCACCGGCGACGCCGACTCCTCGATGATCTTCTGGTTGCGCCGCTGGATCGAGCAGTCGCGGACGCCCAGCGCCCACGCCGTGCCTTGTCCGTCGGCGATCACCTGTACCTCGACGTGCCGGGCGCCGGTGACCAGGCGCTCCAGGAACACGATGCCGCTGCCGAACGCCCGCGCGGCCTCCAGGCTGGTGCGCTCGTAGGCGTCCGTCAGCTCGTCCTCGTTCGTGACCACGCGGATGCCGCGCCCGCCACCGCCCGCCGTCGCCTTCAGCATCAACGGGTAGCCGATCTCGGCCGCCGCCGCCAACGCGGCGGCCGGCGTCTCGACCGCGCCGCGGCTCCACGGCGCCACCGGAACACCGACCTCTTCGGCGATGAGCTTCGCGTGGATCTTGTCACCGAGGCGACGCATCGCCTCCGCGCTCGGCCCGACGAAGGTGACGCCGGCTTTCTCGCACACCTCCGCGAACGCCGGATCCTCCGCGACGAAGCCCCAGCCGACCCAGGCGGCGTCCGCCCCGGTCGCCAGCAACGCCCGTTCCAGGACCGCGTGGTCGAGGTAGGGACGAGCGGACGCGGGGCCCAGGTCGTAGGACAGGTCGGCCTCGCGCACGAATGTGGCCGCGTGGTCGACATCCGTGTGCAGGGCGACCGTCTCGATCCGGGTCCCCGATTCCGCGGCCAGTTCCCGCACGGCGTGGATGAGCCGCATCGCGGCCTCACCACGGTTGACGATGGCGACACGACTGAACACTCGACCGACCCTCCTGTGAATCAACGATGTGCGCGCTGCGGCAAGGCGGTTCCGGCGGTGACGACCTTCCGTCCCCCGGCCTCGGCGCTGTCGCAGACGGGGCAGGCTACAGGGCACAGGCCGGGCGAAAAGACCACGAATCGTCGCACGCCCCCGCCCGGCCGGGATGTATCGGTGGGACTTGGGGCCCGAACGTGGGTGCCGGGTCTCGATGATCGCCTGATCGGCCGTCGCCCGTTCGGCGCAGCGCACTCCTCATGACGTCACCCAGGGCGTCTGCGACCGACTGGTCGCCTCGGCCTGCTCCCACGAGGTGGCCGGCCGCCATGATGTGGTGCCCGATGCCATCACCACCGCCGCGTCGGCCGCCGCCCGACCGCGGAGCCCGGCGGCCGCCGGGACGCGGCTGGGGGACCTCCGGCTGTTGCCGTCCCCGCACGCGACGCGCGACTTCGTATCGCCCCGGCTGAGCCGCACCTGCGCGGAAGGCCGTTCGGGCGTGGGGGACTTCTTCCGCCGTCCATCGTGACGGGCAATACGTCGGCCCCGACCATTGCGTGGTCGGGGCCGACGTCGTCGTGCCGGGGGCGGGATGAGCACGCGGCCAGGTCCCGCCAAGGGCGGGTGAACACGGGGCCGGTCCGCGCCCCGTTGCGGAGCTGTCGATCCTTCTCGTGCTCGGCGTGCCGGAGTTCGCGGGACCGACGGATCCCGGCCGGTCGTCGGGCATGCCGATGGCGCGGCGGCCCGCCGGGACTCGCTGTCCGTGGTCCTGCGGCGGATCGTTCGTGTGAGGGGCGGCATCGGTGGTGCCCGGGGCGCGGGCGGCCCCTCACTCCGGTGTCGTCGCAAGGCGGCGACACCGGAGCGGACTTGGGGTGCCCGTGTGCTGTTTCACCCGTTCGTGCCACGAGCCAAAAGCATGCGACCCACTCCCGGGTCGGCTTCCCGCTTCAGCTTGTGCTCCTGCGGATCTCGAAATACATCGCGCCCCTCGAACGGGGGTGCACCGATCGCCGGAACCGGAGGATGGGCACGGGATCCTGGGCTCGGACGCGGAGAGGGCGGTCGAACCGGTTTCCCGAACGAGGCGTCAGACCCCCACACGCTCCAAGAGCGAGCGGTGGCCGTCGTCGTGCTGGTAGCCGCCGTCACCACCGTGCGGGTGACCCTGCGCGCCATGGCCCTCGTGCCCGTAGTCCTCGTCACCGTAGTCGTTGTCGATCTCGGCGATGACGCATTCGTTGCCGAACGCCGGGTTGAGCGCAGCGCCCGTATTGGCGGTGTCGCCGCATCCCATGGCCGGGGTGTGGAACGGTGTCTGGCCGATGTTGCCGGAAAAGACACCGGAGGACTTCACCGCCGCGGCGTCGGCCTCGGAGCTTGCACTCGCGGCGCCTGTGCCCGCCATCACGAGGGCGGCGGTACCGACGGCCAGGACACTGGCCTTTTTGAACGAGTTCACGACAATCTCCCGCAATAGCGCAGCATCCGCGCCGCCCGATTGCGGCGCGCACTCCACTCAACGAGGCTGTCCGGCTCCGGCAACCACCGTCGCCCCGGTTCACCCGAATGGCCCGCACTCCCCGACCGCGGCCTCGGCCCGGAGCAGCCGCCCACGCGAGGGCCCGACCGGTCCGCGGCAGACGGCCGGGGTTCGACGGGCCTCCGGCTGTCAGCGACCGACCGGGTCGACATCCACCGCCTGATCCAGCGCGACCCGTACCCGCCGCCCGCACACGCCTTCCGGAGCACGCGGCGCATCCTCCCGCTCGGGAAGCCCGGCCGAGGTGGTCCCGGTTGCCGGGCGCATGGCCAGGATCAGTACGGCCGACGCGGCGAAGACGATCGCGGCGACGATGCCGATGACGTGCAGGCCGGTGGTGAACGCCGCACGCGCGGTGTGCAGCAGGTCCGCCCCCTGACCGGCCGGAAGGCGTCCGCTCGCCTCGACCGCGCCGGCCAGCGAGTCGGACGTGTCGTCCATCCGGGTGCGGTAGACCACCGCGGCCAGCACACCGAGCAGCGCGAAGCCGAGCGAACCGCCGAAGTAGTTGCCCGTCTCCGACATCGACGCCGCCGAACCGGCCCGCTCCGGGGGTACCGACCCGACGACCAGCCCGGTGCCGAGCGCGAACAGCGGGCCCGTGCCCAGCGCCAGGACCGTGATGCCGATCATCACCAGCGGCAGCGCGTACGCACCTTCGGCGCCGACCAGCAGCAGGCTCCCCAGCGCCGATCCCGCCGGCCCGCCGGCCATCGCGGTCGTCGGCTTGATCCGTCGGGCCCGCGCGGGCGCGGCCATGGTGCCGGCCGCCTCGCCCAGGCCCATCGGCGCGAACAACAGCGCCGACGCGGCCGGCGAGTAGCCCAGCACGCTCTGCAGATACTGGGTGACCAGCAGGCCCGTGCCGGCCATCGCGATGCCGGCGAGGACCAGCGCGACGAGTACGGCCGTGAACGGGCGGTTGCGGAGCAGCCGCAGGTCCAACAGCGGTGTCTCCAGGTGCAGTTGCCTGCGTACGAACAACACGCCGACGGCCGCGCCGACGACGAGGGCCACCGCGGGCACGATCGGCGTGTCCTCGACGGCCAGTTGCTTGATGCCGTAGACCATCGCCAACACCGCGACGAGTGACAGGCCGACGCTGACCGGGTCCAACCGGCCGGCTCGGTCGCTGCGGAACTCCGGCAGCAGGACCGGCCCGGCGATCAGCAGCAGCGCCATCGCCGGCACCGCGACCAGGAACACCGACCCCCACCAGAAGTGTTGGAGCAGGACCCCGGCGAGTACGGGGCCGAGCGCGCCGGCAGGCGCCGGCGACGCGTGCGGTGGATGGTGAGGACGAGTGCCGCGGATGCGGCGACGATCAGGCCGACGAACGCGGGGTGGATGTCCTTGGACAGGCTTTGCGCGCCGTCGGGCCGTACCAGCCACACGGTGAGCGGGATCGTGAAGGCGACGGCCACGAGTACGGCAGCCAGGCGGACCGCCCGGTCGCGGATCCGGGTGAGGGCGCCGACCAGGGCGATGACGACGGGCACGCCCGCGAGCAGGGCGAACTGGGCGAGAACCATGACGGGAACCGCCCACGCGCTGACGGTCACCGCCCGAGGCGTGCGTCGGTCCGTGGTGGCGGGCGAGGTTGCTACGACCGACATGACGTTCTCCTTGTGCGGGCGTGTGGTCGGACGTGTTCAACCGAAGTTGCCGCACATCCGAAGCAGACTGAATAGTCTTGCCGTTCGTTATAAGTTGTAACGCTCGAAAGTAGTCCTCGTCAAGAACATGCGTGATACCTTCTAACCAGACCTTGAGCATGTAGCCGTCAAGGGCCGGATCAAGCAAGGCCCCATCAAGGTCCATCAGGGTTCATCGAGGTCCGGAAAGAGGCAGACCATGGCGGAGACCGACACGGCGACCCCACGCGAGCGCTACCGCACCCAGGTGCGCGCCGAGATCAAGGAGCACGCCCGGGAACAGATCGCCACCGCCGGCGCCTCCGCACTCTCGCTCAACGCGATCGCCAAACGCATGGGCCTGAGTGGACCCGCCCTCTACCGCTACTACGCCGGCCGCGACGACCTGATCACCGAACTCGTCGAGGACGCCTACCGCAGCCTCGCCGACACCCTCCACGCGGCGGCCACCCCCGACCCCGACCCGAGGGCACTCGCACACGCCCTGCGCGGCTGGGCCCTGGACGACCCACAGCGATACCTCCTCATCTACGGCACCCCCGTCCCGGGCTACCACGCCCCCGACCACGTCACCGTCATCGCGAACGAGCTCATGACGACCCTGCTCGACGCCTGCTCCGCGACACTCCCCGACGGCGCCGTGACACCCCTCGACACCCACCTCGAAAAGCACCGCCGGTGGGCCGCCGACCACCCCGCCTCACCCGCCGTCCTCCACCGGGCCCTGACCTTCTGGACCCGACTCCACGGCGTCCTCTCCCTCGAACTCGCCGGACACTTCACCGGAATGGGCTTCGACCCCGCCCTACTCTTCGCAGCCGAACTGGACGACCTGCTCACCGGTACCGGTAATCCCCCCACCCATCAGCAGTGACCCGCGGGCGCCGCCGCCCGGGCCTCGCCGAGCCGTCGTCGACTCGCCCGGCAACCCGAACACGATCCGCCGGTGCCGACGACGACCGTGCGACGGCGGAGACGGCGGCTCGGCGGTTGCGGGCGTCGTTCTCCCACGTCCTCCGCGCGGACGTCGAACCGGTCCGCGGAGCCGCGCGCCGGCGGGGTACCCACCCGAGGGAGAACCGACGGCCGGAAGGCCGAGGGCGTGTCGCGTTTGTTCAAGGCGGGGGTGGGGGGACGTGTCTAGGGTTTGGGCATGACCGAAACGATCAGTGAGCTTCTCCGGGATGCCTCCCGTGAGGCTGTCGCGGTGGTCGGCGGGATCGCCGACGACGATATGCGCCTGCCGACGCCCTGCGACGACTACGAGGTGCGTGACCTGCTCAATCATCTCTTCCAGGTGGTCGTGAACTTCCAGGCGCTCGCCGCCAAGGAATCGGCGGACTTCTCCACGACCCCCGATCGCCTGCACGGCGACTGGCGGACGGAGTTCGAGGCCGAGACGGCGCGGCTCGTCGCGGCGTGGTCGGTGCCCGGTGCCGACGAGGGCATCTCGGGCGGCATGGGACTGCCCTCCGGCATCGTGGCGCGCATGGCCCTGCTCGACCTGACCGTCCACGCGTGGGACCTCGCACGGGCCACCGGCCGGGACTACACGCCGCCCCCGCAGGTGATCCCCGCGTTGAACGAGCTCGTCGACACGATGGCCGCGACCGCGCGCAAGATGAACGTCTTCGCCGCCCCCGTCCCGACGGCCGAAGACGCCCCAGCGTTCGAGACCCTGCTGGCCCACACCGGCCGCGACCCCCGATGGAACGCGGCAGCCGCAACGCGTTGACCACGACGGTCTCGCGTCGATGCACGGGGAAAACGAAAGTCGCTCGTGCGTCCCCGCCGGCGGGGTGACGTCGGCCCGCGGCACCCGGCCGCCTCCTCCTCGATCGATGCTTCGTGGAGGACATGTCAGTTTGCCTAATAGATTTAGGCAAAACCATAATTGACTGTGGCACACTCGGAGGTGGATTCGGAGATTCGGAGGATGGGCATGGTGCGAGTAGGACTGACCACGGAGAACCTGGTCCGGGCGGGGGCGGAGCTGGCCGACGAGATCGGCTTCGAGCAGGCGACCCCTGCGGAACTCGCCCGGCGGTTCGGCGTCAAGACCGCGAGTCTCTACTCGCACGTCAAAAACGCCCACGACCTCAAGACGAGGATCGCCCTGCTCGCCCTGGAGGAGCTCGCCGACGAGGTCTCCGCCGCAGTGGCCGGACGGGCCGGCAAGGACGCCCTGATCGCGTTCGCGAACATCTACCGCGACTACGCCCTCAAGCACCCGGGCCGCTTCGCCGCCGCGCGGTTCCGACTCGACCCGGACACGGCGGCCGCCAGTGCCGGCGTCCGGCACGCCCGGATGATGCGGGCGATCCTGCGCGGATACGACCTGGCCGAACCACACCAGACGCATGCGGTACGGCTGCTGGGCAGCGTCTTCAGCGGCTACGTCGGCCTGGAGACCGCCGGCGGCTTCAGCCACAGCGCCCCCGACCCGCAGGAGAGCTGGACCGAGATCCTCGACGCGCTCGACGCCCTGCTGCGCACCTGGCCCACCGCGTCCTGAAGCAGCCCTCCCCCGACCCTCCCGGGCGACCTCGCCGGTCAACCGCCGCCGGGCCGGTCTTGCGCCGCCCCTCCCGATCGACGAGACCGAGGCAACGCAATGAACACCCGACACGACTGGACCACCACCCCCATCACCACGGACCTCGTGCGCGGCGCCCTCGACCTGGAGCACACCGAACGCGGCGTACTGCCCCACCGACTGCCCGCACGCGCCCGGCAGCAGATCCCCGACGGTCAGCTCGCGATGGCCGAGTCGCAGCCCTCCGGCGTGCGGCTGGCCCTGCGCACCCGGGCCACCGTCGTCGAACTGGACGTCGTCGCCACCAAACGGGTCTACGTCGGCGCACCGCCGCGCCCCGACGGGGTGTACGAGCTCGTCGTCGACGGGCGGCTCGTGGACCGGGCGGGTGTGCCCGACGGCGACACGCTCACCATCGACATGGCCTCCGGAACCGCGCGGACCCGACCCGGGCCGGTGCACACCGTGCGGTTCACCGGCCTGCCCGGCGACGAGAAGGACGTCGAGATCTGGCTGCCGCACGACGAGACCACCCGGCTGGTCGCCCTGCGCACCGACGCGCCCGTGCACACCCGACCGGCCGGCGGCTGCAAGGTCTGGCTGCACCACGGCAGTTCGATCAGCCACGGCTCCAACGCCGCCGCCCCTACCGGGATCTGGCCCGCCCTGGCCGCGGCTGCCGGCGACGTGGAGCTGATCAATCTGGGGTTCGGCGGCAGCGCCCTGCTCGACCCCTTCATCGCCCGCACGATGCGCGACACCCCCGCCGATCTGATCAGCCTCAAGATCGGCATCAACATCGTCAACATGGACCTGATGCGGCTGCGCGCATTCGGCCCGGCCGTGCACGGCTTCCTCGACACCATCCGCGACGGGCACCCCACCACGCCGCTGTTGGTCGTCTCGCCGATCCACTGCGCCATCCACGAGCACACGCCGGGACCCAGTGCCATGGATCTCGAAGCGATGAGCGAGGGGCGCCTGCGGTTCACGGCCACCGGCGATCCCGCGCAGATCGCCGCCGGGAAACTGACCCTCACCGTGATCCGGGACGCGTTGGCCGGCATCGTCCGCCGGCGTGCCGCCACCGATCCGAACCTGCACTACCTCGACGGCCTCGACCTCTACGGCGAGGCGGACCACATCGAACTGCCGTTGCCCGACGATCTGCACCCGGACCCCGCCACCCACCGCCGCATCGGCGAACGTTTCGCCCGCCTCGCGTTCGGCGCCGACGGTCCCTTCGCCGGCACGACCGGCTGACCGATATCGCGATCGCGCCTGCCGTCGGGACGCCGCCGCGCCACGTCCACGTCGGCCGCGCGAATCAGCGCAGGAGCAGTCGCAGCAGCGCCTCCCGCAGGTCGTCGCGGCGGCCGGCGACAAGTTCCTCTAGGGTGATGTCGAAGACCATCGCGACGAGCAGGTGCGCCATCGGTTCCGCCGGATCCCAGCCCATGGCGACGAGTTCGGGCAGCACGAGTGCTCTGGTACGGGCGTTGCGGGCCCGGGTCTCCTCGAAGAGGTCGGGGTCCGTACGGGCCTGGACCAGCAGCGCACGGGTGCCGGTGGTCGCCAGGCCGGCGTCCAGGTAGCCGTGCACGCCGGCGGCCAGGCGCTCGCGGCCGGCCGCGTGACCCTCCACGTCGGCCAGGACTCGTTCCTCCAAACCACCGTGGTACCTGCGATGCAGCGCCACGAGGTAGCTGCGGCGGTCCTTGAAATGCTGGTAGAAGCTGCCCTTCGCCATGCCCGCCGCGTCCACCACGGCGTTCACCGACATCCTGGACAAGCCGCGCGCGTCGGCGACTTCGAGCCCCGCCCGCAGCAACGCCTCCCGCCCCGGTCCCGCCGGTCGTGCCACCGATCACCCCTGTTCGACGGTCAAACCACTTGGTGGTCTTGACAGTTGCGCCCCGCGTGAACACCTTATGACCGACCGGCCGGTCATGAACAGGGTTGATCGCGACGTGCGGACGGCGCGGTCTCGGCGAAGCCCGGACGGGCTCGCCTCCCGACGCAACAACGTTTGTGCCATTGCCCATTCGAGAGGACGTGGACCACCTCATGTACGTACGAAGCACGTTACGACGCAAGATCGCGACCCTGGTGGGGGTGCTCGGTCTCACCGCCGCGGCACTGACCGCGGCACCGGCGGCGCACGCCGACAACACGGCCCCGGTCGAACTCCCCCGGCTGGTGGCCGCCGATCCCGTCAACCACGCGGCGACGCTGCAGAACGAGGTCGCCTTCTGGAACGTGGCGCGGATCGCCGAGTACGGCCTCAACTCGGACGGCGCCGACGCGTTCCCGCCGCCGGGCGGCTGGGACGACCTGAGCAAGCCGTGGGCCGGCCAGGGCGCGATCTCGCGTACCGCCGGCAAGCTCCTGATGGTGTACCGCAATTCGTTCGACGGCACGCTCGTGCCCTCCTCGTGCTCGGCGAACGTCGTCACCAGTGCCAACCGGAGCACCATCGTCACCGCGGGTCACTGCTTCAAGGTGACCGCCAACATCCGCGGCGGACTCGGTGACGACGTCGTCACCAATGCGGTGTTCGTCCCCGGCTTCAACGGCGCGAACGTGCCCCGCTTCACCGGCACCGACGACACCAACGCGCCCCTTCCCGGCACCGACATCGCGCCCTACGGCGTCTGGGGCATCACCCGCGCCTGGATCACCCCCACCTGGGACGCGGACAGCACCTTCCGATCCGGCGGCGACGTCGCGATGGCGACCGTCGAACGTCCCGGCGACCCCACGCCGATCCAGCAGCTCACCGGCGGCCAGAACATCGCCTTCGGCGTGGACGCCAACCCGCTCTCGCTCCACCAGTTCGGCTACCCCACGGACAACACCCGCAACTGGTACTGGACGAAGAACAGCGACGGCACCACATCCGCCGACTTCGGCGTCGCCCCCTCACTGCGACGCGGTTTCGACGGCCGGGCCCTGATGTACGCGCACGGCACCACGATCAACGACTCGACCATCGGCCTGGCGCACGACATGGCCTCGGCGATGTCGCCGGGCTCCAGTGGCGGCCCGTGGCTGATGAACTTCGACCCCGCCACCGGCACCGGCACGCAGATCGCGGTCACCTCCCGCTTCACCAACTCCACGGGCACCTCACCTTGGTGGGACGCGGTCTGGGCGATCGTGCACGGCAGCACCCCGAACTGGGCGTACGGCCCCTACCTGATGTCCAACGGCTTCGGGGAACTGACCCAGGCGATGTACAACGTCGTCCGGAACGCCACGACCTGACCACACCCATCCGCCCACCCACGTCGCACCGAATCCCCTGACCCGACAACTCGCCCCGGGCGCCCCCGGCCACGGCCGGGGGCGCTCCATCACGTCACCGCTGCGGTGTACGACCGGATCGATCGCAGGCGCCACCGATGGCGTCGACCGCACCGTCACAGCGGTACCGGCGCACCGCCGCGCCGTGTGCTTCGGTCGGTGGACGAGCCGCGGACGAGCCGTGCACGCCCTGGGCTCGATCCGGGATCGAGGACCGGGGCCTTCCCGCGTCCGACACCCATCGCTTGTCAATGTCAAGCACATCGATAGGGTGTGCGACGGCAACCGGCGATCGTCTGGAAGGCGAGGCGGGCATGACGACCGACACCGTGGAACTGGACAGGATGCTCCAGGAGTGCGTCGTGCAGGGCACCGGGTCCGTCGTGCGCGCCCGGCACCCGGTCAACGCGCCCATGCTCGACATGTGGGCCGACGCCCTCGGCGACCCCAACCCGGTCTACCGGGACGCCGGCGCCGCCGCCGCAACCGGACGGGCCGGGATCGTCGCGCCGCCGACCATGATCCAGGCCTGGACCATGCCCCGACTGCCGGCGCTGGCCGCCACGCTGCGGCAGGTCCCCGGATATGCGCCCTACCTGGGCGGGGAAGCGGCGAACGACGCGCCGCCGCCGGGTGGTCGGACGAACGGGAAGGGCGCCGACAACCCGGCGGCCGCCGTACATCGCCTCCTCACGGCGCACGGGTACGCCGCCCGTGCGGCGACCCGGTGCCGGCAGGAGTACCACCGGGAGGCTGCCGTCGGGGACCACCTCACCTGCGAGAGCGTGCTCACGGCGGTGTCGGCGCGCAAGCGCACGGCGCTGGGCGCCGGATACTTCGTCACCACGCGGATGACCTTCCGCGACCGGGCCGAGGCCGATGTCGCGACGGTCGACTGGACCGTGCTGTGCTTCCGTACGCCGGAGAACCAACCCACCGCCGCGCCGGACACCCTCGCGGATGCCCCGCAGCCGACACCCGCGAGCGGCCGGACCTGCCGCCCGCTCACCGCCGCCCCGCGGGTGGGCGACCGCACCCCCGTCACCACGATCCCGATCACCCCGACGTTCGTGATCGCGACCGCCTTCGCCACCCAGGACTTCTACGCCGCCCACCACGACGCCGACTGGACGCGCACCTCGCTCCGGCGTCCCGGCATCTTCACCAACATCCTCGCCACCACCGGGCTCGTCGGCGGCGTGGTCACCGACTGGGGCGGCCCGGCCACCCGACTCCTGGAGGTCGACCTGCGCCTCCTCGCCCCCAACCACACGGGAGACACCCTCACCCTCGACGGCGAGGTGACCGCCGTGCACGACGACGAGGTAAACCTCCGCGTCACCGGAACGAACTCCCTCGGCCCGCACGTGCAAGCCACCGTCCGCGCCCACGTCCCGAACTGACTCCCCCACCGGATCGATGCGGGCGCGGCGGGGTCAAGGGGCTGTGCAGGCGTCGCCGATGGCCTCGTCCAGGATGGTCAGGCCGAGGGAGAGTTCGTCCTCGGTGGCGGTCAGGGGTGGGGCGATTCGGAAGACGCCGCCCATGCCGGGGAGTTGCACGATGTTCATGTGCAGGCCGAGTTCGAGGCAGCGCCGGGTGATGCGGGCGCCCAGTTCGTCCGAGCTGCGCTTCGCCTCGGGGTCGACGGCGAGTTCGAGCCCGGCCAGCAGGCCTCGGCCGCGGATGTCGCCGACGACCGCGTGGCGTCCGGCGAGGTCCGTCAGGCCACGGCGGAGGAAGCCGCCGAGCGACTGCGCGCGCTCGTCGAGCCGGTCGCGGATCAGCACGTCCAGGACGGTGTTGCCGACCGCCGCCGGCAGCGGGTCGGCAACGTGCGTGGTGAAGAACAGGTATCCGCGCTCGTACGCCTCCTGCTCGATCTCGACGCTGGTGACCACGGCCGCGAGGGGCAGTCCCGCCCCGAGCGTCTTGGACAGCGTGAGGATGTCGGGCACGACGCCGTCGCGCTCGAAGGCATACCAGGACCCGGTGCGGCACAGGCCGGTCTGGGCCTCGTCCAGGATCAGCAGCATGCCGCGCTCCCGGCATTTGTCGCGCAGGGCCGCGAAGTACCCGGCCGGCGGCTCGATGACGCCGCCCGAGCTGAGAATCGGTTCGACCAGGCACGCGGCCAGGCTGCCGGTCGACTGGGCGTCGATCAGGTCGAAGGCGAAGTGCAACTGGCGTTGCCAGTCCAACGAACCGTCGGCAGTGGTGAAGTCGGGCCGGTACACGTTCGGCACGGGGATGGCGAAATTTCCCGGCGCACCAGGGCCGTAGCCCGCACGTCCGGCGCTGTAGGTGGCGGACGCGGCGGCCTGCGTCATGCCGTGCCAGGACCGCGCGAACGAGACGATCTCGTGTCTGCCGGTGACGAGCTTGGCCATCCGGATCGCGGCCTCGTTCGACTCGGCGCCGGTGGTCAGCAGCAGCACCTTCTCCAGCGGTGCGGGCAGCGTGTCGGCCAGCCGCCGGGCGAGGTCGACGACCGGGCGGCTGAGCATGCCGCTGTAGAGGTGGTCGAGGGTGGCCACCTGCCGCTGCACGGTCGCGACGATCTCCGGGTGCGAGTGGCCGAGGATCGCGCTCATCTGGCCGGAGGTGAAGTCGAGGATCTTCCGGCCGTCCGCGGTGAACACGAAGCTCCCGGCGGCACGCTCGATGATCTCGCGGGTGAACTCACCGCCGTAGCGAACCAGATGCCTCTCGGCATCGGTCCAGAAGGGTTCGGTGGACGCCTGGGGGGTGGTCGAAGCAGCCATGTCCCCGACGGTAGGTCGCGCCCGAGCAACACGTCCAGCTCACAATTCCGGCTGTCCTGTTCGGCAAAACCGCACAACAATGGGAGCGTGATGAATCCCTGGCGACTGCGGCTGCTGAGCCAACTGGACACACTGGGCACCGTCCGGGCGGTCGCCCAGGCCGCCAACCTGAGCCCGTCCAGCGTGTCCCAGCAGCTCGCCGTACTCGAAACCGAGACGCGCACCCAGCTCCTGGAACGAACCGGACGCCGGGTACGGCTCACCTCGGCCGGGTTGATCCTCGCGCGGCGGGCGCGGGCGATCCTCGACCACATGGACGGCGTCGAGGAGGAACTGCGCGGGTTCGGCGAAGAACCGGCCGGGCTGGTGCGGTTGGGGGCGTTCCAGAGCGCGATCCACAGCATGGCCGTGCCGGCGGTGACCCGTCTGGCGCGCGAACACCCGCACCTGGACGTAGAGTTGCTTGAGCTGGAGCCGCACGAGAGCATGCCCGCGCTGCGGGTCGGCGACGCGGACATCATCATCACGACCACGGACTTCGACGAACTGCCGTTGGGGCCCGATCTCGACCTCGTACCGTTGACCACGGACCCGATCGTGCTGGTGCTCCCGCCCGAGCACCCCGCGGCCGGACGCGGCTCCGTGGACCTGGCAACCTGCGCCGACGAGCCGTGGGCGTTCGACGTGCCACAGTCGTACATGGCCAACCTCGCGCTACGACTGTGCCGTCAGGCCAGGTTCGAGCCGCGGGTGGTCTGCCGGTTCGGCAACTACATGATGACCCTGCAACACGTCGAGGCCGGGCTGTCGATCGCGCTGCTGCCCGGCCTGGCGGTCGACCACCGGTACCGCATCGCCACCAGGGAACTCGCGACTCCCGTGACGCGCACGATCACGGCGGCGATCCGCCGCGGCCCACCACCTCGCGCCGCGGTGCGCGCCGTCCTGGACGCGCTGCGCCACGATCCGGACCCGCCACTGCCGAAGCGCGAGTGAGACATCGCGCCGAACATGGGACAGCCGACGATCTTGACCAACGTCCGGGTCACCGCCCGTCAAGGGCCGGTATCCGAAGGCGCATCCCGCTCGTCCTTCGCGGGCCCGCTCGGCCGGGCACGCCGGGTCGCGTGTCGGGGTCAGGTGCGGCCCACGCGGTTCTGGGCCTGCTCCAGGGTCGGTGAAGCGGGCATCCAGTCGGCCCGCACCACCGGGAACCCCGCGGCCTCGTACGCCTGGCAGACCCGGGCGTCGTCGTCGACGACCATGGCAACGGGCCGGCCCCGCGCAAGTTTGCGCAGCAATTCGAGTTTGGCGACGCGGGCCGGACGACGGTCCCGGTCGCGGCGCATCAGCAGTCGACCGGGCGGCAGACCGTGCCGATCCAACCAGTCCAGGGTGTCGCGGCGGCAGCGCTCCGGGCGGCCGGTGACGTACACCACCTAGTGCGCCCCGACGCCGGCCCGCGCGAGCGCGACGCCCTCCGCGAGCGGCGCGTCGTGCGCGGCGGCCGCGAAGAACGCCTCCCAGTCATGCGGACGCGGCTCGACGAAATGCAGCCGGTGACGGGTGTCGGCCACCGTGCCGTCCAGGTCGAACACCGCCAACGAACGGGACTTCACAAACTCCTCCAAGACCACTGCGACTCGGCCGCGCAGTCTACGCCGAGACCACCCACACCACTGCCCAGGCCGAACCGACACGCCCCCGATGCCCGCCCGAAATTCGACCCGCGGCCGGGCACCCGCTGTTCCCACCGCCCTGCTCAACGCCTCGCCGGTCACGGCGACCAGGGTGTGGTGCTCGGGCGGGCGCGACCCTCCGGAAGGAGCGTCGGTGCGCTCTGATAGTCAAGACCGGAACGCCCACCGACCCGCACGCGCCCGACCCGCACGCGGCAACGCACCACCAGCCGCACCGGCCGCGCCCGCGCACCCCTTGCCGCGAAGGAACACCTCGTCACGATGCGCACGCACGGTCACCAAACGCACTTCGGCGGCCTGCCCGTTGCCGAACCGAACCAGCTCCCGCAGGCCACGGCCGGCCGGGCCGACGACTGTGGAGACGGCGAGATCTGGCGCTACGTCGAGGTGGCCGAATAGCACAAGCAGCGCCGCGACACCCCCACCACCCGATTCCCCCGCGCCGACCCGATCCGGCCCGGCCCGACCTAACGCAGGTGACCCGGCGATATGTCCATCTACCACTACCTCGAAAACTTCGGCGGCCTGCCCGTCGCCGACCTGCGGCCGCCCGACTCGGCTGAGTCCTCGGCCGTTCCCGGGAAACAACCCGAGCAGGCCGGCCACGGCGAACCCACACCGCCCTACGGGAGCGCCCCCGGCGAGCACCCCGCGGACGCCGTCGCGTGGCGGCTGCGCCACCGCCACTGGGCGGACGACCCCGAACTCATCGATCTCTACGACTACTTCCTTGCCAATGTCGACACCACCCGGGTCACCGCCCTGGTCGTCGGCGCCTGGACCATCGACATGTCCGAAGACAATCCGCTGCTCGAACGGCTCGTCCGCGACGCCGGTCGCTTCCCGGCGCTGCGCCACCTCTTCCTCGGCGATGTGGTGCAGGAGGAATCGGAGATCTCCTGGATCGGTATCGGCCCGTGTACCGAAATCCTCGAAGCCTTCCCGTTCCTGGAAGAACTGGTGATCCGCGGCAGCGAGAACGCCCTCGGGGACGCCACCCTCGACCGCGCCCCTGCCCTGACCGCCGTGCGCCACGAACACCTGCGCCGCCTCCGCTTCGAGAGCGGCGGCCTGTCGGCCCGGATCGTGCGCGCCGTCGGCACGAGCGACCTCCCGGCACTGGAAGAGCTCGAACTGTGGCTCGGCGTCTCGGACTACGACGGCAATGCCTGCGTGGACGACCTCGCCGACCTGCTGTCCGGCACCCGAGTGCCCCGGCTGCGCCATCTGGGCCTGATGAACAGCGAGATCCAGGACGAGATCGCCGCCGCGATCGCGAGCGCCGCCGTCACGGCCCGGCTGGAATCCCTGGACCTGTCGATGGGAACCCTGGGCGACGAAGGCGCCGAGGCTCTCCTGCGCGGCCGGCCCCTGGGCCATCTCCGCAAGCTGACGATCCGCCACCACTTCCTGAGCGACCCGGTGGCCGAGCGACTGCGCACGACACTGCGGGCGTCCGGCGTGGCGGTGGAGATCTCCCGCCCCGAGCAGCTCCCGGATTGGCGCGACGACGACGACCGATACGTGGAGGTCGCCGAATGAGTCCGGGCCCATCCGCCACGGCTCTCGGCCGGCACCGGAACAACCGCGCGCCTGCCCCCACCCTGATCACCGTCGTCGCAAACCCCGGACACCGGCGCCTCGTGGGATTCGACGCGGCGGCGCGGGCCGCCGGGTTGCCGGCCCCGGGTGTCATGCCCTGGCAGGACGTACTGCGCGGCGCCCGACCCGCCGTCGCCGCCGGACCGGTTCGAATCGACTCCCCCGGCGAGGATCCCGCCGTGCGCGCCCTGCTCGGCGGCCCCGCTGACCCGCACCGCGTGGAGGGTGGCGCGGTACGCCACGCGGCGTTTCGCCGTGCGCTGGAGCGGGTCCGGTGCGCCGTTGCCGCGACCCCCGGCGCGTGGCTCGTCAACGATCCCGACGAGATCGCGGTCATGTTCGACAAGCCCCGCGCGCACGAGCGGCTACGCGACGCGGGTGTCCCGGTCCCGCCCGGGTTGGGCACCGACGGGCGCGGCGTCGTGGTGCGTTCGTACGCCGAACTGCGCGAGCTGATGCGCGGCAGCCGCCACCCGCGCGTCTTCGTCAAGCCGGCCCACGGCTCGTCGGCGTCCGGGGTGCTGGCCCTGGAGACCTCGGGTGCGCGGGTGCAGGCCACCACGTCCGCCGAACTGGTCCGCACCGAGGCGGGCATCGCACTGTTCAACTCGCTGCGGGTGCGCAAGTATCGCGCCGAGGAGGACGTCGCGGCCCTGGTCGACACGCTGTGCGCGGACGGCGTGCACGTCGAGACCTGGCTGCCCAAGCTCACCCTCGACGGGCTCGCCGTCGACCTGCGCGTCCTGGTCGTCGCGGGCCGCGCCACGCACGTCGTCGCGCGCGGCAGCCGTACCCCGATGACCAACCTTCACCTCGGCAACGCCCGGGTCGACGTCGACGCCGTGCGCCGCACCGTGGGCTCCGCGGGCTGGGACGAGGCCATGGCGACGTGTGTTCGCGCGGCCGGATGTTTCCCCCGTACGCTGCACGTCGGCGTCGATCTGCTGTTCTCGGTCGACCGACGCCGGCACGCGGTCGGCGAGGTCAACGCGTTCGGCGATCTGCTGCCGGGCGTACTGCATCGGGGTCGGGACACGTGGGGGGAACAGGTCCGGGCCCTGGTCCAGGGATGGCGCCCGCACGGGACGTCACGTCCGGCGGGACGGGAAGCACCAGACGAGGAACAACTGCCGTGTCCGACCTGACCACACCTGTTCCGACGCACTCCCGGGCCGAGGGCCACGACCCCGACATGAACGAGGTCGTCGGGCGTCACGACCTGCTCATGGTCACGCTCGACACGTTGCGCTACGACGTGGCCGCGGAACTCGCGGCGGCCGGCCGGCTGGCCAATCTCGCGCGCATGTTGCCCGGAGGGCGCTGGGAGGCCCGGCACACCCCGGGCAGCTTCACGTACGCCGCACACACCGCGTTCCTCGCCGTCCTGCCCACCCCGCAGGCACCCGGCCCGCATCCGCGGTTGTTCGCGGCGCGCTTCGGCGGCAGCGAGTCCACCGCTTCGCGCACGTGGGTGTTCGACGAACCCGACCTGCCTTCGGGGCTGGCGCGGGCGGGCTATCACACGGCCTGCATCGGCGGCGTGGGCTTCTTCAACAAGCAGGGCGCGCTGGGCTCGGTCCTGCCCGGTCTGTTCGCGGAGAGCCACTGGGACCCCGGGATGGGCGTAGCCTCGCCCACCTCGTTCGAGGCCCAAATCGCGTGCGCGGAACGGGTCGTCGCCGCTCTGGACCCCGACCGGCGACTCTTCCTGCTCGTCAACGTGGCGGCGCTGCACCAGCCGAACTGGTTCCACCGGCCCGGCGCGACGGCCGCCGAGGGCGATACGCGCGAGACGCACGCGGCGGCGCTGGAGTATGTGGACCGGCATCTGGGCCGGCTCTTCCGGGCCGTGAGCAGCCGTCGCCCGTGCTTTGCCATCGTGACGTCCGACCACGGCACGGCTTACGGCGAGGACGGCTACACCGGGCATCGCATCGGTCACGAGGTCGTGTGGACCGTGCCGTACGCCCAGTTCACGCTGTACCCGGGCGACTGGTGACGTGGCGGGCGATGCCATCGGCGGCCCGCGAGGGCACCACGTGGTGGGGTACCGCGGGTTCGCCGGCCGGGGACCCGGCCGGCTGCCGTGTCGGCTCGCGCGCATAGGGTCGGGGCATCCGCGCGCCGCGCGCACCACACCGTCACGTCGTCGGAGGTCATCAGCCCATGGGGTCGCCCGGCACCACCGATCCCGCGCCCCGGCCGTCGTCGGCGGCAAACCTGCTCGGGTCGCCGTACGCGGGATACGTCTACTCGTATCCGCACAAGACCGCCTACCGCCCGCTAGACCCGGAGCCCGCGCTGGGCGAGGTGTGGCGGGGCCGCGACCTTTCGGCGTTGTTCCTCTACCTGCACATACCGTTTTGTGAGATGCGCTGCGGCTTCTGCAACCTGTTCACCCGCACAGGTGCGCCGCAGGAACTCGTCGGGCGCTACCTGGACGCGCTCGAACGTCAGGCGCGGGCCGTGCGCGAGGCGATACCCGACGCGCGTTTCGCGGTCGCGGCGCTGGGTGGTGGGACGCCCACGTACCTGGACGCACCCGAGCTGGAGCGGCTGTTCGACATCGCCACGGACGTAATGGGGGCGGATCTCGGCACCATCGCGATGTCCGTCGAGACCTCCCCCGCGACGGCGACGCCCGAGCGTGTGAAGGTATTGGCCGCGCGCGGGACGACCCGGGTCAGCATCGGCGTGCAGTCGTTCGACGACGCCGAGGCCCGCGCGGTGGGGCGCCCGCAGCGCCGGGCCGACGTCGAGGCCGCACTCACGACGATCCGGGACGCGGCGATGCCGATCCTCAACATCGACCTGATCTACGGCATCGACGGTCAGACCCGGGCCGGTTGGCTGGCCTCCATCGACGCGGCGCTCGCGTGGGAGCCGGAGGAGTTGTACCTCTACCCGTTGTACGTGCGCCCGCTCACCGGTCTCGGCCGGCGCGCCGTCACGCGGGCCGATTGGGACGCCGATCGCCTCGCGCTCTACCGCGCGGGCCGCGACCATCTGCGCGAGGCCGGCTACGAGCAGGTCTCGATGCGCATGTTCCGCCGGGCGGACGCCCCGGCCGACGCCCCCGGCGCTTTCCGGACCGGCGACGTTGGGGGCGGCGCCGACCGGCAGACCGGCTACTGCTGCCAGCGCGACGGCATGATCGGCCTCGGCTGCGGCGCCCGTTCGTACACCTCCGACCTGCACTACTCGTTCGAGTACGCGGTCGGGATCGGCGAGGTGCGGGCGATCATCGACGACTATGTGACGCTCGATCAGGAAGCCTTCACCCGCGCCCGCGTCGGCTATCACCTCGATGCGAGCGAGCAACGGAGGCGGTATCTGCTCACCTCGCTGCTCCAGGCCGACGGCCTGGCCGCGGCCGACTACCGGGCGGCCTTCGGTACCGACGCCGCCGACGACTTCGCCGCCGAACTCGCGCCGCCGGCCGCGGCCGGTCTGCTGACCGTCTCCGAGACGGGCGTGCGCCTGACCGAGGAGGGCCTGGCCTGGTCCGACTCGATCGGTCCGGCGCTGTTCTCGTCCGAGACCGCCGCCCTGATGCACGGATACCGCCCGCGGTGACCCGGTCGCCCGTCACCAGGGCACTGCCCCTGGCCGAACCGCGCTCGTCCGCCGATCCGTTGACCATCCTGTATCGGGGTCCGCTCGCCTCGTGCGACTACGACTGCGGCTACTGTCCGTTCGCCAAGCGCCGCGATACTCCCGAGCAACTGCGGGTCGACCGTGCGGCATTGGCCCGCTTCGCGGATTGGGTGACCCACGCGCCCGACCGCGTGTCGCTCCTGTTCACCCCGTGGGGCGAAGGTCTCGTGCGCAGTTGGTACCGCCGTACCCTCGCCGAGCTCAGCCGGCTCCCGCACGTCGAGCGTGTGGCCATCCAGACCAACCTGAGCGCGCACCCCCGGTGGACCGAGGCGGCGGACCGAACCCGCCTGGCGCTGTGGGCCACCTACCACCCCGACCAGGTCCCCTACGCACGATTCCTGGACCGTTGCCGCGACCTGCACGCCCGTGGCGTACGTTTCAGCGTCGGTGTCGTCGGGCTGCCCGAACACCTTTCCGCCGCACAGCGCCTGCGGGGCGACCTCCCCGTCGACGTGTACCTGTGGATCAACGCCGCCGAGGGGCATTCGTACACCGACGCGGCGGCTGCCCAATGGGCCGCTCTGGACCCGCACTTCGGCTTCAGCCGGCACCCGCACCCGTCCCGCGGCGTACCGTGCCGCACGGGCGACACGGTGATCAGCGTCGACGGCGAAGGCACCGTACGCCGTTGCCATTTCGTACCCGAGGTGCTGGGCAACCTCTACGACGGCTCGTTCCGCGCCGCGCTCGCCCCGGCACCGCCCTGCCCCGAACGGGCCTGCGACTGCCACATCGGCTACGTCCACCTGACATCGCTACCCCTGTACGACGTCTTCGCCGACGGCATCCTCGAACGCGTCCCCGCGCCACCGGATCCGGCGCCGCGTGCCTGCGACGTCGGCGGGTTCGGTGCGGTCGGCCGATTCGCCGAGTGATCCAACCGTCCGCACGCGCGTGGCTCAGTCGCGATAAGGCGCCAGTGCCTCCTGCGAGTTGCGGAAGGCTTCGGCGAGAAAGCCACGGCTCGTGTAGTACCAGGGGTATTCGTAGACGCTGTTGTTGGCGGCCGCGAACTGGACCGCGAGGTCGATCCATCGGTCCGACATCGCGAGGGAGTAGGTCAAGATGCTGAGGTCGTGCAGCCAGGTGGGATTGCGGCCGGCGCCGTCCTTGGGGTAGGTCGCGAGGGCCGCGTCGAGGTCTGCCCGACGCTCGGGGTGCGACCAGAACGCGTCGATGTCGAAATCGGAGTCACGGTCGTTCTCGCGCAGTTGGTACTCGATGTGCGCCTGCAACACCAGGAGGGCCAGCGGCGATCCGGCAGGCGCCTGAGCCGCAGCCTTGCGGGCGAACGCGTACATCTCTTCGTGCGAGCCGTACCACTTGGCGGCGAGGTACTGGAGGGCGCTGTTGTGGCCGAACCGGCTGTGTGGGTCCCGGGCGAGCAGCTCGGACCAGCGGGCCTCGAAGACCTCTCGCGGAGCCCCTCGGCCGATGGTGACCCACAGCCGGGTGACCCACGGCGTCGGGTCCTGCGGGGCGGCCTCGCACGCGAGCAGGCAGGCCCGCTCCGCGTGTTCGAGGATCCGGGCGAACTCGGCGAACGCCTCGGAGCTGGTGTCGCGTGCCCAACCGCCGCCACGCGCCTCCCAGGCCGCGTTCACCGCGACCTGCGCCTCGACCACGATCCGGTCGGCCGAGTCGGGTTGTGCGTGCGTCCAGGCCACGAACCACGCGGGATTCTTCAGGATGCTCTCGGCGAGGGTCTCCACACAGAGGGCGCGTCGATCCCAGTTCGATCCGATCTGTTCGAGCATCTGCGCCGCGGGCTCGAATCGCCCGGTCCGCACGACGAAGTCGCGGGCGGCGGCCACTTCGAGATCCAGCATGGCGCGGTCCTCGACGAAGGCCGGGCCCGCGGGGGTGTCGTCGCGCCCTGGCCGACGGAACCGCTTGAAGATCGACATGAAAGCGCAGCGTAGGGCATCACCCGCACCCGAACCTGCCCACCCCCCAGCGGCGAGGTTGGCGAAGGAGTGGACCGTGCCGCGCCGTTCGGGCTCGCGGTCCGTGCGGTTCGACGCACCCGCCGGCCCCGGAGCACCCGGGCGAGCGGTGGATGCCGCCGCCCGCCGGCGAGGCCGCCCGGGTCGCCGACCTCGCGCACGCCGGGGTCTTCGTACTCCGGATCGTTGCGGCCGGTTTGGCCATCCCCGTGGTCGCCCGGATCACCGCGTTGCAGAGCGAACGGGAACAGGCCCTGCGCGGACCGGTGTTCGGTGCGCCGATGCACGCCTTCACACCGCACGACCATGGGTTTCTGACAGCTCCTTGACATCGCCCGGCGATTCTGACGTTCCGGCTCCTCGCCGGAACATCGCACCGCTTCCCTCAAGGAGAGAGTCCCGTATGGAGATACCCAGCCGCATCCGGCGCACGGCCGCGGTGGTCGGCCTGTGCGTGGCCCTGGTCGCCTTGCCCGCCGCAGCACAGGCCGAACCTGCGGCGCCGCGGAATCCGCAGGCGCCCGTCGTCACCACGGAACAGGTCATGCCGCACCTGCGGGCCCTGCAGGCGATCGCGGACCGCACCGGAGGCAACCGCGCCCACGGCAGCAAGGGCTTCCGGCAGTCGCTGACGTATGTGAAGGGGGTCCTGGACCGGGCCGGCTTCCGCACAAACCTGCGACCGTTCCTCCACAACGGTGTGCTCGGGTACAACCTCATCGCCGACTGGCCGGGAGGCGACCCCGACCATGTCGTGCTCGTCGGCGCCCATCTCGACAGCGTCGCGGCGGGGCCCGGCATGAACGACAACGGCTCCGGCGCGGCCGCCGTGCTCGCCTCCGCCGTCGCGATGTCGCGGGCCGGCGTCGCGCCCAAGCGCCATCTGCGGTTCGCGTGGTGGGGCGCGGAGGAGCAGGGCCTGATCGGCTCCAAGGACTACGTGGCGAAACTGTCCGCCGCCGAGCGCGAGAAGATCGACGTCTACCTCAACTTCGACATGACCGGCACCAAAAGCGTGCAGCAGTGGCTCGTCGTCCACGACGAACCCCGGGCCACGGACGCGTTCGAGGCGTACTTCGCGGCCAAGGGACTGCCCACCTTCGACATCGGCATCGGCGGCTCGGACCACGAGTCCTTCGGCGCCGCCGGAATCCCGGTGTCCGGCTTCACCAGCGGCGTCGACGGCTGTCTGCACAAGGCCTGTGACCGCATCGACAACGTGGACCCCGAGACCGAGACCATCAGCACCAACGCCGTCCTCGGCGTGACCTGGCAACTCGCCACCCGCTGAGCACCGACCACGGCCACCACTGCTATCACGGGCAGGAACAGGACTTATGCGCAGCACAACGAGACGGCGTCGCCATTTCGCGCTGGTGGGCATCCTGGCAGGCGCCATGCTGCTGACCACCGTGCCCTCCTCGGCCGCCGGCACCGGTGCCGGCGGACCCGGTTTGGGGGACCCGTACTTTCCCGACGACGGGAACTCCGGCTACGACGTCGCCGACTACGACGTCCGCGTGGCCTACGACCCGGACCACCCGGACCACCTGACCGGCGACACCACGGTGACCGCCACCGCCACCGCCCGGCTCGACCGATTCCATCTGGACCTGGAGGGCTTCGAGGTCGACTCGGTCACCATCGACGGCACCCCCGCGAGGAGCTTCTCCCGCAGCGGCGCGCATGAATTGCTCATCACCCCGGCCCGCCGGATCGCGAAGGGCGCGAAGTTCGCCGTCCGGGTCCGCTACTCCGGCAAACCCGTCGGCAAGAGCTGGCACCGGCTCCCCGACGGCGCGGCGAACGTGACCGGTGAGCCGCACTCCGCCACCGCGTGGTACCCGGCCAACGACCACCCGTCCGACAAGGCGACCCTGCGGCTCACCGCAACGGTCCCCGAGGCCTGGACCGTGATCGGCAACGGCCGTCCCGGACGGACCACTTCCTCCGGTCATGGCCAAAAGACCTACCGCTGGTACGAGGACAAGCCGCTCGCCACCTACGTCAGCACCATCGCCATCGACAAGTTCACGGTGCACACGTCGAAACTGGCCGACGGCACCCCGGTCGTCAACGCCTACAGCCCCGGCACCGTGATCGACCCGCAGGCCGAGGCACTGCTGCCGGAGATCATCGACTTCCTGGCCTCGAAGTTCGGCCCGTACCCGTTCTCCTCGGCCGGCTTCATCGTCGTCAACGGCGATCCCGCCGCACCCCGGGGCGGCGCCGCGCTGGAGACGCAGAGCCGTCCGACCTACATCGGTGGGGCGGTGTTCGACTCCTCGCTGGTGCACGAGTACACCCACCAGTGGTTCGGCAACAGCGTCTCGTTCACGGACTGGCGTGACGGTTGCCTTGCCGAGTGCGTCGCCCAGTACGCCAACCAACTGTGGGACGAGAAGAGTGGCGCCGACCTGGACACCGGCTTCTATCCCGGCATGATCGAGCAGAGCAGGCAGGACCCCGATTTCTGGAGCGTGAAGCTCTACGACCCGGGCGCAGGCAGGGAGTTGCACTCGGCGCTGTACTTCAAGGGGTCGATGATGATGCACGCCCTGCGGCGCACCATCGGGGACGCCGCCTTCTTCGGGACGCTCCGGCAGTGGCAGCGCGAGCACCGCTACGGCAACGCCTCGTGGCCGCAGTTCGAGGCACTCGCGAAGAAGGTCTCCGCCCGGCCGGACCTCTCCGCGTTCTTCGACGCCTGGGTGCACGGCACCACCGTCCCGGAGGACAAGTACCTGTACCCCGGAAGCCTCGGCGCCCTCGCCCCGGCAAACTCTCGCTGATCAAGGCATGGGTGAGGCCCGGGACCATCGGGTGCCGGGCCTCGTGCCTCCCGGCGGGAGCCGCGGCGCGACGGGAGATATCGATTAGCGCCCGGCCCGGCCCGCGTCCTACCATCCGGACCATGCCCAAGGCTCCCGTGCTCACCCCCCGAGCGGACGACTTTCCCCGCTGGTATCAAGACCTGATCGGCAAGGCCGAATTGGCCGACAACGGTCCGGTGCGCGGCACCATGGTCATTCGACCGTACGGGTACAGCCTGTGGGAGCGCATGCAGCAGGAGATGGACGCCCGGATCAAGGAGGCGGGCGCATCGAACGCGTACTTCCCGCTCCTGATCCCGCAGTCGTACCTGACCAAGGAGGCCGAGCACGTCGAGGGCTTCGCTCCCGAGCTCGCCGTCGTCACGCACGGCGGCGGCAAGGAACTGGACGAGCCGGTCGTCATTCGCCCCACCTCCGAAACGATCGTCAACGAGTACTTCGCCAAGTGGGTGCAGAGCTATCGCGACCTGCCCCTGCTCATCAACCAGTGGGCCAACGTGGTGCGTTGGGAGCTGCGCCCGCGCGTGTTCCTGCGCACGACGGAGTTCCTGTGGCAGGAGGGCCACACCGCGCACGCCACGTACGAGGACGCCCGGGACTACGCCGCGCGCATCCACCGGGACGTGTACGCCGAGTTCATGGAGAACGTCCTCGCCATGGACGTCGTGCCGGGACGCAAGACGGTCCGGGAACGGTTCGCCGGCGCGATCAACACGCTCACCCTCGAAGGCATGATGGGCGACGGCAAGGCCCTCCAATTGGGCACCAGTCACGAGCTCGGCCAGAACTTCGCCAAGGCCTTCGAGACGCGCTATCTGTCGAAGGACGGTCACCAGGAGTACGTCTGGCAGACGTCGTGGGGCTCCACCACGCGCATGATCGGCGCGCTGGTGATGATGCACGGGGACGACGACGGTCTGCGCATCCCGCCGCGCTTGGCGCCGATTCAGGCGGTGGTCGTCGCCGTGAAGAGCGACGACGCGGTTCTGGCCGAGGTCCGCGCGATCGGTGACCGGCTGAAGGCGGCGGGCGTCCGCGTCCACGTCGACGATCGTACGGACACGCCGTTCGGCCGCCGGGCGGTCGACTGGGAGCTCAAGGGCGTGCCGGTCCGGATCGAGGTCGGGCCTCGGGACCTGGCGAACGGTAGCGCCGTGCTGGTCCGCCGCATCGCGGGCGGCAAGGAGCCGGTGGCGATCGCCGGACTGGCCGAACTCGTGCCCACCGTGCTGGAGGACGACCAGGCACTGCTGCTGGCCCAGTCCAGAGAGCGGCGCACGGGTCGCGAGGTCGAGGTGAGCACGATCGAGGAGGCCACCGAGGCCGCGAGCACCGGCTGGGCCCGCATCCCGTGGGCCACACTCGGCCCGGAGGGCGAGGCAAGGCTCGCCGAACAGGGCGTGTCCGTCCGCTGCCTGATCGCCGCGGACGGCTCGGTCCCCGAAACCGACGACCAACCGGGCAACATCGCCGTGGTCGCCCGCGCCTACTGACCCACCAGGGGGCCGGTGCCGCAGCCCACCGGGCTGCGGCCGGCCCCCTGCTCGTCCACCACCGTCGGAATCCGGCGACACACTCGCGTCCGTCGGTCGTGCCGGCGATCCCGCGTCGGAGCGTTCGGGTGGCCTGCTCCATGCGTTCGGCCGGGTCGGGCGCCCTGAGCGCTACTCCTCGGTCGGGGCGGTGGCCGGCACCGCGTCGCCGACGTCACGGCCCGGGTCGCCCGGCCGCCGGCTCATCAGGCGCAGTTGCAACTGGACCGCGAAGCGTGCCGCCGGATCCTGTAGGTCGATCCGGCCGACCTCGGTCATCCGACGCATCCGGTATCGGAAGGTGTTGGGGTGCACGAACATGCTCGCCGAGGCCGACGTCACATCGCCGAAGGCGTCCAGCCACGCCTGCAATGTCTCGACCAGGCTCGTGTTGTGCTTGGCGTCGTAGGCGACGAGTCGGGCGAGCGGACCGACGAGTTCGTCGCCGTTGGCCACGGCGAGGTCGCGTACCTCCAGGAGCAGGGCGTCGACGTAGACGTCGGAGATCGAGGCGACCCGCCGGTTCACATGTCCGCCGGCGAGCACACGCAGCGCGCGGTCCGCGTTGGTGCGCGAGCGGCGCAGCGCGGCGGGTTCCTTCGCGACCGATCCGATACCGATCAGCGCCTTGACTCGATCGCCGGTGCGCTCCAGAAAGTTCGTGGCGATCTGTACGGTGCGCTCGCGTCCGTCCGCCGGATCGCCCGGTGCCGGCAGGACCGCGTAGGCGATGTCGCCCAGCAGGGCGACGGCCGAGCGTGGTTGCACGGCGTTGAGGTGGATCGCGAGGGCCCCGGCCAGTCGTTGCCGTTCGGCCGTCAGTTGCGCGTGGTCCTCGCCCGTGCCGGGGGCCAGGCCCAGCGCCAGTACCACCGTAGGTTCGTGCACCAGGCCCAGGCGGTCGAGGGCGTCGACGGCGCCGGGCCCGCCGCCCAGCACCGTGGTGACCAGGTCCGCGCGCAGCCGGTGCTCGAAGTCGGCGCCGGCCCTGTGGCGCAGCAGGTGCAGGGCCGCGAGTTCGGCGGCCTCGCGAAACGCCGCCGCACGTTCGGGGCTGAGCGGCTCGCGCACGGCGGCCCAGATCGAACCGAGGATCTCGTCGCCCGCCCGGATGACGATCGCCACCCGGAAGAGGCCGAGCTCGCCCTCGTCGAGGGTGGCCGGGGCGAAGAACACCGGTTCCCGGCTGCGGTACAGCTCCTTGAAGACGCCGCGGGCGGCCATGATGCGCAGGTATTCCTCGGGCACTCGACGGTTGAGGATGGTGGCCACGCGTGAGGGGTCGGCCTCGTCCTGTCGGCCGGAGAAGGCCAGGACGTGGGAGCGGCGGTCCTCGATGGTGACCGGTGCGTCGAGGAGGGTGGCCACCGCGTTGGCGAGCGCGAACAGGTCCCCCGAGGGGATGCCGCCCAGGGTCTGCGTCCCGGCCTCGCCGATGTCGCCTTCGGTGAGCAACGTGCGCAACAGCGCGGCGAGTTGGGCCCAGGACGCGCCCCGGGTCAGCGCCAACAACGCCACCCCCGCCTGCTCGGCGGCGGTGGCGACCGCGGGGTCGGGTTCGAGGGGCCCGCGGACGATCAGCGCGGCGACGTCGTGGGTGCCGAGCGTGCGCAGCAGGCGGATGATCTCGGCGGGGCCGTGCACGGCGGGGCCCAGCACCACGGCATGCGGCGGGTACTGCGGTTCGTCGTGCGGATCATGGATGACCACCCCGCCGATCTCCTCCACGGTGTCCGGGTCGCCGTGGATCAGGTCGAGGAGCGTGGGGCCGAAGTCCTCGAGTACGCGGCCCAGGCTCCTGCGGGAGTGCGTCGTCACGTGTGGGTCACCTCTGTGGGGCGGAACCGATGCGGTCCTCCGAGATCGTACGCGGGACAACAATAGGCACAGCGACGATGGCCGCTCGGGGCATCGACGATGACCGCGTCCGCTCTACCGGATTCTCGACCGGGGTACGCGGTGCACGGTTTCCGGCCCGCGCGAAGGCCCGGTAGCGCCCGTCGACAACCGCCGAACGCCCGGCCGTGGGCACGGAACCGGCCGGGCGGGTGGTGCGTCACACCGGCGCCGCGCACGGAGCGCGGCGTCCTGGAGGTGGACCCGTGTCCGTTCCCGCACCACGACTGATCCTCACCCTCGCGGTCGCCCTGTTCGCCACCGCCCTGACCGCGTGCGGTGCGGAGCAGGACGGCGCCGACGCGCGCGCACCCGTGGCAACCGGGAGTCCGTCCGCCGAAACCATCGCTCAGGCACGACGGGACGCCGAGCAGGCGGCCGATCGCTGGGAGGCGGACTCCGCCGCGGACAAACCGCGCTCCCTCGTCCTCCGCGGCGGCATGCCCATCCAGGTCGGCAATTGGGAGTCGGGCAACCACGCCTTCAAGGTCGCGCTCGGCGACGGCTGCTTTGCCCCGCCCGCACCCGGGGTGCTCCCGCGGACGCCGGTGGACGGCGAGGTGCGCTGGGCGGACGGAGTCGTCCAGCGCCGCCCGGCCACGGCACCGCTCCAGGGCTACGGCACGTCCGTGCCGCCCGAGCTGAAGTCCCGCTGCGGAACGGCGCAGTCCCCCCGGCTGACCGTCACGTCCGTGTCCGCGGCGACTCGAACCGTGCAGACCACCGAGGGCGAGGCGACCGTCCCGACCTGGGAGATCGCGTTCGCGGACACCTCCGTACGGGTGATCGGCCTCGCGGTCACCGACGACCCGTGGCCGGACCCCGGTCGCCCGATGCAAAGCGTGGACACCGCGATCGTGGCCGGGGACGGCCGTACCCTCACCGTCGGGTTCAACGGCTCACCGGACGGGCCCGGTCCGTGCGGGAGCGACTACCTACCGGTGACCGTACAGCGCGACAAGGTCGTCGCCGTCGCGGTGGTCGGCATCTCGAAACCCGGGCCGACGGTCGCCGAGGACGGCGTGCGGATCGCGTGCCCCGCAATGTTGGCCTCGCGCACCGTGACGATCACCCTCGACGCACCGTTGGGAAACCGCGCTCTGATCGGCACCGCCGGCCTGCCGCTCCGACCGCCGCCGCCGACGTGGCCTACGGGCTGACCGGTCCGGGCCATCCGCCCGCCCGCACCGACTCGACGCCCGCGCGCGTGCGCGGGGTTGTCGGGCGGGTCAGGCGCGTTTGACCGCCACACCGCCGTACATCGCGATGTCCTGGTCGCGCACGGGCGTGGCATCGTGGTCGGGCCGCCAGTGGTGGACCAGGGTCACCCCGGGGTCGACCAGGTCGTAGCCGTCGAAGAAGGCCAGCGCCTGGCCCCGGTCCCGGATCTGCAGCGGCATGCCGCGGGCGTTGTACTCGCGGCCCACGCCGCCGACCCCCACCGGGTCGGTGTCGCCGGTGAACACGGTCAGCACCAGGAAGCTGCCCGGCGCCAATTCGTCCATGAGCCGGCGTACGAGTCCCTGCGGGTCGTCCCGGTCCAGGACGAAGTGCACGATCGCGACCAGGGACAGGGCCACCGGCTTGCCCAGGTCCAGCACTTCACGCAGTTGCGGCGCGCCGATGATCGAGTCGACGTCACGCAGATCGGCATCGACGTAGCAGGTCCTGCCCTGTGCGGCGCTCGACATCAGGGCGCGCGCGTGGGTCAGCACGATCGGGTCGTTGTCGACGTAGGCGACCCGCGTCTCGGGGGCGATGGCCTGCGCGATCTCGTGCACGTTCGGCGAGGTGGGGATGCCGGTGCCGATGTCCAGGAATTGGCGAATGCCGTACTGCTCGGTGAGGTGGCGCACGGCGCGGTTCATGAACGTCCGGGTGGTACGCATCGAGATCGGCAGGGCCGGCCACGCCTCCACCGACGCCTTGGCGGCCACCCGGTCCGGCTCGAAATTGGTCTTGCCGCCGATGAGATAGTCGTAGACCCGGGCCGAATGCGGGACGTCCAGGCGTAAGTCCACCATCGGCTGGTGCTCGTCCTGCGGTTCCCGTCCGGACATCCACTGTTCGTCCGACATCCTTCGCCTCTTCCGTCTGCCTGGGGTGCAACACCAACTGCCGTTCCGGCGAGCCGTGTTGTGCATGCTAAGGGCGGCCCTGAAGCGCCATGCGACTCCCCCGCCCCGGCCCGCCCCCGCGGGGCCGGATCGCCCCTGGACGTCCGCATGCCCGGTGGTACCGACCGGCCCGTCAGGTGGGCACCGACTCTGGAGCGGACGCAACGTCTCGTTGGTTGCAGATGCAATATTCTCGACGCGGAAGGCGGGACGACAGAGGGAGGCGAGATGACATCCAGGACGCAGGGCACCCGGGCCGACGGCACCGACAATTCCGCGCGGCAGCACCACGGCAACCGGCACGGACGCAGCGAACGGGCCCGACTGGCGGTACTGGAGGCGGCCGACGACCTGCTCGTCGAGAAAGGATTCACCGGCGTCACGATGGAGGGCATAGCCGCCAGGGCGGGCGTGGCCAAGCAGACCATCTACCGGTGGTGGAGCACCAAGACCGACGTCCTGATGGACGCCTTCCTCCAGGACGCCGTCGAGGACCTGATACCGCTCGACTCCGGCGACCTCGCCCTCGATCTACGGGACTACCTGCGGCGACTTGCCCACTTCCTCGGCAGCTCCGACTCCGGAGCCGTCTTCCGCGCACTGATCGGCCAGGCTCAGCACGATCCGGTGTTCGCCGCGGACTTTCGATCCCGCTGGCTCGACGCACAACGTCGACGCGACCGGCTGCCGCTCGAACGCGCCCTCCGCGGAGGCCGGTTGCCCGCCGACCTCGACATCGCGACCGAGACGGACCAACTCCTGGGCCCCCTCTACTACCGCGTCCTGGTGACCGCCCAGCCCGTCGACGACGCCTTCACCGACGGCCTCGTCGACGCATTCCTGCGCCGCCACGGGCCGATCCCACCAGCGGCCTCCTGAACGATCCCGCCGCGCCCCGGCCGGCCAGAGGCCGAGGTTGGCCGTGTAGCCCTTGGCGCTGGAAGTACGCGGTAGACATCCGCGTCAGTCGTCGTGCCGACTACGGCAGGGGGTGAAGACAAGGGTTGTCTTCGGTGCGGCGGTGAGCCCCATCGGGACGTGCATCGGCCCCCACGACCACAACCCGGTCGTGGGGGCCGATGTCGCACCCGTCCTCTTGCGCGCCCGGCTACTTACGCGCGGGCAGGATCCACACGACGGCGCCCTGGTCACCCGACAGCGGGTATACCGGGAACGCGGTCACCCCATATGCCTTGTCCCATCCGGGGTTTCCGGAACCGAGCACCGAGGAGAAGAACGGCTTGCCGTAGTTGGCGTGGTCCGGCGAACCGTCCGCCTTGGTCACTCGGGTCGAGTACGGAGCCCGCGCCGGGACCACGGTCGAGCCGGTGGCGTCCTTGGCGGCGAAGCCGGTCGCGTTGGCCTCCGCACCCGGTGCGTAGCCGAACGAGTCGGAGAAGAACCGCACCGGCTCCTGCTTGGCGAAGGTCGCGCAGTGGTCGCCCGCTCTGCGGCAGGCCCGGAACCCGGCCGTGTCCTTGAAGCCGAACGCCGCGTTCGCCGACTGCACTCGGGGTTCGAGGTTGGCCGCCGAGTTCGACGGCGCGTCCGGGAACCGGTAGGGGTTCGGGTTCGCGTCGACGAGGAGCAGCTCGCCCTTGGCACCCCACGACGGGGACTTGTCGAGGTTGTCGAAAACGCCGTTGTTCGGGTACGAGCTGTCCCGCAACCACACCAGCAGGCCCGGTGCGTTGTATGCGAGCTTCTCGCGCTTGCCGTTCTCGCCGAACGTGTAGGTGTACTTCAGGCCCTGGTCGAAGCCGGACATGTTGCGCCACTCGAGCAGGTAGTACTGCTCGCGGCTGAAGGTGCCGTCGGTACGGATCCAGCCGGCGCCCTTGGTACCCGCGCCGACCGAACCCCCCTGCGCGGTCCAGCCGTTGTCGCCCTGCTCGACGTCGTCCGACCACACCGTGGTGGAGCCGTTGGTGAGCGAGAAGTCGTCCGCGACCCAGCCCTTCCACTGCGTCGCCGCGTCCGTGTCGACACCGAGGCGCAGCTTGATGTTCTGGCCGGCGTACGGCGTCAGGTCCACGTGATCGTGGCGCCAGCCGTTGCTCTCGCCGGTCAACCCGGTGCTCTTGTGGAACGCCCGGAGATTCCCGTTCGGGTCCGGGTAGTCCGGTGGGGTCGACACGAGCTTGCCGGTGTCGTCCCGGACCTGGAGTTGCGTCCACGTGGTGCCACCGTCGGTGGACACCTCGACGAAGCCGAAGTCCCAGTCCTCCTCCAGGGCGTAGTCGCTCCACCACTGGAACTTCACGTCGGAGCCGGCCGGAACCGCGATGTCACGGGCGATCTTCACGTCCGCCCAGTCCTGGTCGTTGCTCGAATACCACGCCTTCGTGCCGCTGTGTGGCGTGCTGAACCTGATCACCTTGTCCGGGAGGTTCACCCGAACGGCCTGCTTGGTGCCCTTGGGCGTCTTGGCCGCCTGTCCGAGCGTGACCAGTGCGGGCCGGTCGCCCACCTTGAGGACTTCCGGTGTCAGCCAGCCCAGCGTGTACTTGGACCACGCGCTCATGTGGGCGGGCATCGACTGGAAGAGCGGGCCGGAGTGGGACCCGTTCGCCATCAGGTCCCAGAAGTTGACGTCCGACGCGCCACCGCTGAAGTTGTCGTACAGGTCCGGCAGACCGAGGTCGTGGCCGTACTCGTGGGCGAACACACCCACTCCCGAGTCCTCCGGCTGCACGATGTAGTTCGAGATCTTCTTCTGGGTCCCGGGGACCGTGTACCCGCCCGCCACGGCGCTGGAGTGCGCCCAGATGGCATACGTGCCCTCTGCGCCGCCGCCGGTGGACTTGTCCTTGCCCGAGTGCACGAGGACCAGGTGGTCCACCACACCGTCCGGCTCCAGCGTGTTGCCGTCGCCGTCCGCGTCGCCGGTGTCCTCCTTGTCGTAGTCGGCCCACGGGAAGTTCGGTTGGCTGCGCGCGAGTTCGTTCACCGCGTCGATGGCCAACGTGGCGGCTCCACCCGGGTTGTTCGGGTGCCCGCCCATGTCCTGCTCGCGCTTGCCGCAACGACCGGCGCCGTACCATGCCTCGGAGTGCGGCACCTTGATCCACGAGGTTGCGGTGCCGGACACGGTGTACTTACCGCCCGACATCTCCTCGTACATGTTCTTCATCGTGTAGCCGGAGACGTCGATACCCGGCTTGCCGTCGGGACCGGTCAGGTCCATCCGCATGCGTTCGGTGATGCCCTGCTTGGTGTAGAGCATCTTGTTGAAGTGTTCCGGGCTGAAGTCCTTGACCCACGGCGTGTTGTTGTCCTGCCCGGTGAGCGCCGGGTCCGGAATGGCGTTGTGCAATGGCCCGTTCTTGATCGTGCCCGGCGGTTCCAGCACACAGGAGGCGTCGGCGACACTGGCCCGACGGTTGAATCCGGAGAAGTCGTCGTTGGCGTTCTCGTTGAACTCGACGAGAACCGTCAACAGCTTGGCTTCCTGCTTGGAACCTGGCGCCAAGCCGGTCTTCTCGGCCTTGAGTTGCTCCGGGCTCTTACCCGTGCGCTGGGCTTCGGCTTCGAGAAGGCGCAGTTGCGATGCCGCGCGAGGATTGCCCTCGCGTTCCTTGCTGCCGCCTCCCGCTTTGGCCTCGCGGGCCTTGTCGGCGGCGGTCTGCTCGGCATCGATGCGGCCGTCGGGACCGACCTCGTTCTCGACGGGGTTGAAGTATTGATCGGTGGGGCCGGGATTCCATTCGGCCCTGGTGGTGTCCACACGCGCGGCGGCTGCGGACGACGTGACACCGGGTGCCGCGGTCAGTCCCGTGACCGCGAGGAGCGAGACGGACAGTAGCGTCACCGGGCCACGCAATCGCCGGATGCCTCGCGGCGGAGTTCCGCCGCGTCCGGGTATCGCTCGACTCAAGATGGTCTCCCTTCCGCCCGGAAAGTGGTTCCGGACGCGAAGCGACGCCGATCAGGGTGCTGTGGTGCCGTTGTGCGCCCACGACGTCGAGCTGTTTCGGCAGAAACCCGACGCCTGCTCCCACCGACCTTCGGGTCTCGGCGAGCGGTGGGAAATGGGCCGGGTGACCGGACACTAGAGGCGCGAGTGACGGCAGAGGCAGGGGAAGTCAAAGGTTCTTTGCGAAGTCTTTACTCAACTATCAACGGGGCGTGCCCGACGAAGTGATCACGCTCGCCTTGATCGACTAAAATTCGCCCGCCGAAATCGTCCCGCGCCCTGTCCCCACGGCAAGTTCCTTGCGGATGACCGGACTTGGGCCTCGGCTGGGCAGGATTCGCGCGCTTCGAGCAGGTCGATCGCAGGCCCCGTCGCCGCAGCCGCCGGCGCCGCCCACCGCGCTGCGCAAGACCGCGGGGCGAGCCGACCGGGCCGGGAACTGCCCCTGGACGCCGTCAAGTCAACTTTCGTATCGCGCACAGCCATCCTTCGGGCGTCGCACCCATCCTTCGCAGGTTCCGCGCGAGTCGGGCAGCCGTCATCCTGGATCGGGTCCGGAGCGGCGTACGAGAGTTCGGCGCGCCGATCCCGGTTGCGCTGCCCACACTCGAAGCATGGACATCCTCGAAACACACGGCACGATCTCGCTCCCGGGACGGGGCGAAGTCGAGGTCACGCTCGACCTGTACGACCCGCCCCGCACCGACGACGTACTGCCCAGCGGGTGGACCGCGATCATCACCTCCGGCCCCGACCTCGCCCTCGGCGAGCAGGGCCTGCTCTTCCTCGACGCCCAGGACCGCCTGACGGCCAACCCCTTCGTCGTCGCCGCGATCGGCGACCGCGTCACCCGAATCAGCGCTCACGAGTCACGGTGAACGGAAGTCCCCCACGCCCAACGATTTTCTCCGCTCAAGTGGCGGCCACACCAACGAAGTTCGCCGGACCCGGAAGGGCTCGGCGCACGCGATCCGGTCGGCGAGGCGACCGCGACGCACCCGGCCGGGGTGCGGGGGCCGTCGGCCCGGCTTCCCGAGGCGGGGCC